>JAFGLX010000132.1 GCA_016927795.1 Candidatus Omnitrophota bacterium | reverse complement strand
TTCTTCCCATCGCATTTATCCTGGGGCCTAAAATATACCCTATGTGCGAACATGAAACATCTTTTCCTGCCAGCCCTGAAACGCTTATAAGGGCCTTTATGCCCTCTTTCGAGGTATTGGTCAGCCTCTTAAGACCGCATTTTGTTAATATCCTGTTTTCCCCGCTCTGGACGGACAAATCGCTCACGGTCCCAAGCGCCACAAGGTCCAGATGCTCCTGTCCCGACCCTGCGCCATCCGACAGGGCCTGGGCTAATTTGTAGGCAAGCCCCACGCCCGAAAGATGCTTGAACGGGTATTTACAATCTTCCTGCAAAGGATTTATTATCGCGTAAGACGGAGGCAGCTTTTCGGACTTTATCTCATGGTGGTCGGTTATGATAACGTCTATCCCGAGTTTACCCGCCAGTTTTATTTCCTCATGGGCGCTTATTCCGCAATCAACGGTTATCAGAAGCGAATTTTTCTTTCTATGGGCGAGTTTTACAGCATCAGAATTAAGTCCGTAACCCTCCTCTAACCTGTTTGGTATGTAACTACCCGCGTTGCCGCCCATGGAAACAAGCAACCTTGTCAAAAGCGCTACTGACGTTATCCCGTCAACATCGTAATCCCCGTAGACAAGTATACGTTCTTTGCCGCTTATGGCGCGCTTTATTCTTGCAACAGCTTTTTCCATGTCTTTTAAGAGGTAGGGGTCGTGGCACGAGTCCATGTCGCCATATAGAAAGTGCTGTGCCTGCATTTCGTCTTTTATGCCCCTGTTAAGCAAAATCTGGCCCATGATAGGTGATATGTTCAATGAATTGGCGAGGGAAAGGCTTTGTTCGGGATAGGGTACTTTTACGCGCCAGATACGATTCATCTAACTACGTTTCCTTGAATTGTTATTTATATATAGTAGACAACGTTACGAGGGACGAAAGACGAGGAACGAAGGACGATTAGTAAAACAAAATTTTAAAAAGCGAATCTTCTCTCGCCCTATCAAACGAAGTTAGCGGTCATCCCTTGTCCCCTTCGGGGAGGCTTCGCACCCCCCCTTAGGGGAGGCTTCGCACTCCTTCGTATTTCGTAACTTATTAGCTTGTGTTTACCTAACGCGTTTTGCCGGCCAGTCAATTAATATCGGGCTTGCTATGAAAATAGACGAATAGGTACCGAATATAACGCCTATTAGCATAACAAAAGCGAAATCATTTATAACGTCGCCACCTAGAAAATACAACGCCAGGACCACAAGAAGCGTGGTAACGGAAGTCAAAAGTGTCCTGGACAGAGTCTGGTTTATGCTTGCGTTTATTATATCTTTCTGCGTCGCTTTACGCATAAGCTTTCTGTCTTCTCGTATCCTGTCAAAGACAACTATAGTATCATTTATCGAATAACCAACTATAGTAAGAAGCGCCGCCACTACGGGTATGGATAGTTCTCTGTGTGTAAGTGCTATAGCGCCAAGACTTATAAAAACATCGTGGAAAAGCGCCACTATAGCGGCTATGGCGAACCTGAACTCGAACCTGAAAGACACATAAAGGCATATGCCAAACATCGCAAAGAGCACGGCTTTTATCGCTTTCCCGCGCAGGTCTTTTCCTATGGAAGGCCCTACCTTTTCTATCCTGAGCACATCCAACTTATTATCGCGAAAGGAAGCGTTAAATTTTACCTGTATCTGCATGGAGTTGTCTTCCGGGGTACGTATAATAAATTCCTTTTTATCCGCGAATTGCTGTATAGCTAGTCCTTCCATACCCAATTCATTCAGTACCCTTCTTATATCGGCAAGCGGTACGGCTGTTTCAAACCTGTACTGCTGTAATACGCCACCGGTAAAATCTATCCCGTAATTTTGCTCTTTCCTTTTAGCGAAAGTAAACATCCCGAGGACGATTATAGCTATTGAAAAAATATAGGCGATTTTTCTTTTGCCTATAAAGTCTATCTTGGATGCTTTCACAAACTGCATCATCGGCAATTTTTTTAATCCGCCCTTTATGGTAGTGAGTAAATCAAGAATCACTCTCGTAACAACGATAGCCGTAAACATGCTCGACAATATACCTATGCTCAAAACGGTAGCGAATCCTCTCACCGGACCTGTGCCAAACTGGAAAAGTATAAGCGCGGTGATAAGTGTTGTGATATTCGCGTCCAGTATGGTAAGAAAAGCTCTTTGGAAACCGCTTTGTATAGCCGCGCGAAGAGATTTGCCCAGTCTTGATTCCTCTCTTATTCTCTCAAATATCAGCACATTTGCGTCTACCGACATACCTATGGTTAATACAAGACCCGCGATGCCGGGTAATGTCAGCGTTGCATGAAAATATGATAAGGCGCCTGTTATGAGAATTATGTTCAAAATAAGCGCAAAGTCCGCTATGAAACCTGCCATCATGTAATACGTCGCCATGAATACAAGAACGCATATGCCGCCTGTTATAATAGCCCTTATTCCTTTTCTTATGGAATCTTTACCTAGCGCAGGGCCCACGGTTCTTTCTTCTATAACCTCAACGGGTGCAGGTAACGCACCGGCCCGCAACACAATAGCCAGGTCATTGGCTTCCTGTACGGAAAAATTACCTGTTATCTGCCCGCGTCCGGAGGGGATTTTTTCCCTTATGACAGGCGCGCTGTATACGTTTCCGTCCAGAACTATGGCCAGCCTTTTGCCTACATTTCTGCCCGTAAGTTCAGCGAAAGCCGCGGCCCCTTTGTTGTTAAAAGTAATAGAAACATAGGGCTGGTTAAATCCGGACTGACTGAACTCGGTCGTAGCGTCAACAAGAGTATCTCCGGCAAGAGAAGCCTTCGTCTCTACAAGAAGTTCCTCGGTCCGCTTATCTCTTGTCTTCATGGTCTTTAGTCCGTAACCCGGAACCGCCTCACCGGCAATCGCCTTTTTCAGAAGTTCCGCGTCGTCAGAAACCAACTTGAATTCGAGGTGCGCCGAACTTTTGATGAGGTTTATTGCCCTCTCCCTGTCCGTCACGCCGGGCAACTGTATTACTATTCTGTCTTTACCCTGGCGCTGTATGGAAGGCTCCAGCACTCCGAACTGGTCAATTCTATTCCGTATTATTTCAAGAGCCCTGTCCGGGGCATCTTTTGCCTCTTCAGGCGTAAGGCCCGCGG
The DNA here is from genome assembly GCA_016927795.1 of Candidatus Omnitrophota bacterium. GTDB lineage: Bacteria > Omnitrophota > Gorgyraeia > JABMRN01 > RBG-13-46-9 > JAFGLX01. The sequence goes on along the minus strand of JAFGLX010000132.1, from coordinate 4,166 downwards.
TATCAACTTTGAGGACAAGATGCATGCCTCCCTGCAGGTCCAAACCCAGATTTATCTTGCCCTCTTCGGTAACCTTGCCTTCCTTATCGTATACATCAAGCGGAGGGTAACTCAACCATAATGCAAACCCGACTACCAGCACGATGAGAACCATTTTCCACTTTATATTTTTCGTCATGCTACCTCCATACCCTGCTTCCCGACCTTAAGATAGGATTTCCGTCCCGGAATTCCTACTCGGGTCGTCTTACAGATATTGCACGAAAGTTAAAACCTTACTACGACTGCCTGGACTTTTTTATAGTCCCTATCGTGGTTTTCTGTATCTCTATTTTTACATTATCGTCTATCTTTAAAATAACCGAGGTTTCTTTTACGTTTACGATGGTGCCGTGTATACCACCCGATGTAATAACCTCGTCATTTTTCTTTAACGCGGAAATCATGTTCTTATGTTCTTCCTGGGCTTTCTTCTGCGGCTTTATAAGAAGGAAATAAAATATGACAAATATAAGGACAATGGGCAAGAAAGAAATTATTGGATTTGAGGCCTGCCCGGCTGCGGCTCCCTGTACCTCTGCATACGCGTTTAACATATTTTTACCTCCGAATGTTTACTTGTTTTAGGGGATAGGAAGGTGTAGTAGGGGGGGTGGTAGGGGGAAGTAAGGGTGAACGAAAACCCTTACTATACCCTACTAACCCCTGCTATCCCTTACTATCCCCTGTTATTATACCTTCCCTCAAATTCTTCCCTGAATTTTTGAAATCTATTTTCTATAATTGCTTTTCTCGAAATTTCTATAAGTTTAACATAAAAATAGATATTATGCAATGATACAAGTCGGAGGCCGAGTATTTCCTCCGTGTTAAACAAATGCCTTATATAGGCTCTTGTGTAGTTACTGCACGCATGGCAATCGCATCTTTCGTCAATAGGCCTAAAGTCATATTTAAAAGGCGCGTTTCTAAGCTGTAGTTCGCCGTCCCAGGTAAAAGCCTGGCCGTTCCTGCCGTTTCGCGTGGGAACGACACAATCAAAAAGATCTATGCCTTCTGAAATAGCCCCAAGCATGTCAAGAGGCGTACCCACTCCCATAAGGTAACGTATTTTATCCTCCGGCAATAAATCCGCGGTATGCTCTGTGATCTCATGCATCAAATCCTGCGGTTCGCCGACCGCTACGCCGCCTATCGCGTATCCGTCAAAACCAACCCCGACTATTTCCTCTGCGGCGCATTTACGCAGGTCCCTATAAGTGCTGCCCTGTATGATACCGAAAAGAAGCTGGTGTGCGCTTTGTCGGCCGTTCTTCATTTTTGCGGCTTTAGATCTTTTTGCCCAATCAAAGGTTGTCCGAAGAGAATCCTCTGCGTCGCTGCGGCTTGCGGGATAATGCAGGCATTCGTCAAGCGGCATCATAATGTCACTTCCCAGGATACTTTGGAATTCTATTATGTCCTCGGCCGTTAAAAAATGTTTTGAACCGTCGATATGCGAGGTGAATTCGACTCCTCCATTCTTAATTTTTTTAAGGGCCGCTAGGCTGAATATCTGATAACCGCCGCTGTCGGTCATGATGGGGCCGTCCCAAGACATAAAATTGTGCAACCCTTTCGACTTTTCAAGTATATCCCTGCCGGGCCTAAGGTAGAGGTGATAGGCATTCGTCATAATCATAGCCGCGCCGCATGCTTTAACTTCCTCGCTTGATAAAGTCTTTATTGTTGCCAGTGTTCCTACCGGCACGAAACATGGCGTAAGAACGTCTCCATGGGCGGTTTTTAAAACGCCTGCCCTTTCCTTCGTGTTTTTATTTTTGTATATAAGTTTGAAACTCATGTTTTTTACACGGATTTTCACGGATTTAAAACACGGATTAAACGGATTATGAATATTCGTGTTATAAAATCAACATCACGTCTCCATAACTGAAAAACCTGAACCTTGAATCCACTGCATACCGGTAAGCTCTTCCGAGCAAATCCCTGCCTGCGAAAGCGCTGGTTAAAAGGAAAAGTGTGGATTTCGGTAAATGAAAATTCGTAATAAGGGCATCGGTTATTTTAAAGTCGTATCCTGGATAGATAAAAATATCGGTAAAACCGCTCATGCCACAGGCGGCGTTTCCGGGTTCCTTCAGCCTGTCGGCGCACGCCTCAAGCGTTCTTAAAGAAGTCGTGCCGCAGGCATAAATTTTTGCCCCTTTTCCAAGCGCGTGTTCTATCATAGAGGCGGTTTCCGGGGGGATATTATAAAATTCCGCGTGCATTTTGTGGTCTTCCACATTCTCCTCTTTTACGGGCGCGAAAGTTCCGTAACTTACGTGAAGGGTAATGTATCCTACTTTCACCCCGTTCTTTTTCAAATCTTCAATCACCTCCATTGTAAAATGCAAACCTGCCGTAGGCGAAGCCGTTGCGCCTTCCTTGGAAGCATAAACCGTCTGATACCTGTCAGCGTCGCTCGGCTCATCGGCGCGTGCGATATAAGGCGGCAGGGGAACGTGACCGCATTTATCCAAAATTTCATCCGTCGGTTTATCAAATTCCACTAACCTGCCGATCCCGGCCTTTCCGAGTATCCTCGCACTATCGCCCGAATCCAGTAAAACTTTTTCGCCTTCGCGTATTCTGCCTGACGGCCTGACAAGCGCCTCCGTCGGGTTTTTAGTCTTGTCGACTACGAAAATTTCTATTCTACCGCCCGTTTTTCTTTTGCCGAAAAGACGGGCCTGCATAACCCTTGTGTCATTCAGAATAAGAAGGTCTCCTTTTCCGGGATAACCGGTTATATCGGGGAACTTTTTTTCCATAAAATTATTTCCCGCCCTGTCAATCACAAGAAGCCTGTCGTCACCGCGCCTTTCGGAAGGGTACTGCGCTATAAGCTCTTTAGGTAAAGTATAATCAAATTCGGACAATTTCATGGTTTTAAGTTTTAAGTAATAAGTTATAAGTTAAAAAACGGCCAGAAACCGATATAAAAAGTAGCTGTCCTATTTTACGCATGGTTTTTTGTCAGTATTTGTAATTATTGTATTAAAATCCTATCTTAACGTAAAGATTATAGCTTATTACCTACACTCCATAACTTAAAACTTAGAACCTAGAACTTAAAACCTCTAGCTTATAGCTTAGAACTTAGAACCTTTCGGATTTAGAGTCCGTTACCTATCCTGTATCTTAATGATCCTCGTTTCCGGATAATAGTACGCAAGTATCTCTTTATAATTAAAATGCCTTTTAGCCATGCCGAAAGCGCCCCACTGGCACATGCCGACACCATGCCCCCATCCTTTGCCGTTAAAAACGACTCCTCCAGGCGTAACTATTATGGAAAAGTTCGTGCTCTTTATGCTGTTGGGGCCGAGCGCAAGCCTTAATTTAAAACCCATTATTTCCTTTTGTCCCTCTTTGTCTTTTATTTTTACTGTTTCCAGCCTTCCGGAACGGTCCTTTCTTCCTTCCTCTATATCGCTTATTCCTTTTACTTTTATCCCGTAATCGTTAAGGTGCTTTTCTATGTCCTTAAGCGAAAACATTGCTTTCCACGCAGTTCTTCTTGCACCTTTACAATACGGACAGGGTTTCCCTTTTAAGGGAGGCAAATCGATGCCAAAGACTATACCGGCATCTTCGGTATGTCCGGCGCATATAGAGTGATAATAAGCAGGCAGAATCATGCCGTCATAAGTCAGGATCATGCCTCTCGTCATGTCCACGGCTTTCTTCACTCTGCGCTTCTCCCCGGACTTTCCGCCGTAGACCTGGGAATACACGTCACAGGTAACGTCAAAGTCTTTCGTCTGCATAATCTCCATTCTGTAAAGAGCGAAGGTTCTGGCGACGACAGCCTGAGCTTTTATTGCCTCCATAGGCCAGTAGTAAGGCACTTCGTGCTGCAGAACGCCGTAAAGATATTTCTCCACATCCAGATGATTTATAACCAGAAGTTTCATCTTTTCCGTGCGTATTACGTCCACAACGCCCCTGAAACATTTCCTGTCTATAAAAATAGCGGCGTCCTTTTTTGGTATAATCCTTATCCCGTAAATCATGAATTCTTTACCGCCCATCTTAAGACCGCTGTTAGTAGGGATTATACGCTCTTCCGCAAGATTCCTTCCTCGCGCCAGTAGAATATTTGAGCTTATGCCTTCTAT
>JAFGLX010000131.1 GCA_016927795.1 Candidatus Omnitrophota bacterium | reverse complement strand
GGGTAAATTCCCATTTTGTATCGTCGGGCAGCGCCTCAAGATAGACGCCGCGCCTTAAGAAGAAGCCGCATTTTCCCGCCAGTTCCGGAAGCGGATTCTGAAGGCCGTCAAAAACCTGCCCCAAGAGGCCTGGCCCGAGTTCTACCGAAAGAAGTTCGTCGGTAAATTCTACTTCCTCACCTATTTTAAGGCCGCTTGTGCTCTCATACACCTGCATTTCGGCAAAATTGCCGCGTATGCGTATAACCTCGGATTTAAGCCGTTCGGTGCCGTGAACAATATATGCGACTTCGTTCTGTATGACAAAGGTATCTATTTCGGCTGTTACCATGTTACCGTTAATGCCGGTTATGCGTCCTTTTCTTTTGGTTGTCATATGATGGCCTCTTCCAAAAGACGGGGTTTGTCGGCCTTTTCCGCTTTTTCCCATTTTTCGAGTATCATGAGTTTCTGCGCGTATATTATAAGAAGATCTATGTCGAAGAAATGCCCCGATTCAAGTTCGTCCAAAAACTTCCATTTTTCTTCGTCCAGTGTTTTCTCCGACGCAAGTATGGAAGGGTTTTTATAAGCGTTCATCGCCGTAAGGGCTATCTTCGGATCGTCTGCGCCGTCCGGACGGAGATAACGCGTGCCCTCGACGTGTTTCCGCCCGGCCCTTATTTTAACAAGCGCGTTTCTTGCGGTTGTATCGAAAGAGCGCCATTTTTTTAGCGTGGGGTTGTTTTTGTCGGTTATAGACTCTCCGCAAATTTCGAGCAGTTTCTCAAAGGAAATTGGCGGCTTCATGCCAAAGCGAAGCATGGGAAGGCTTGATATTAGATATGTATAATGAATGGATTTCTTTGTCACTTCTTTTTTTCCAGAATTTCTGCTAATTTGGGCTTAAGGTATGAAGCTATGTATTCGGCTACAGCCTTGTCCGTAAAATCATAATATGATTTACCCTTGTCGTAGCTTATTATGAGCCCGGCGCGTATGTCTTCCGACGGCTTAAGTGTTATGCCGCCTTTGGCCGCGTCTTTAAGCTCTCCTAAAACGGAATTTTCCAGCTTCTCAAGGTCTTTCTTGCCGAGCGAAATAATTACGTCTTTTTCCCCGGAGTCCTTTGCGTTTTTGGCAAGCTGCGCGATTATTTTGGCCATTTCCTCCGGGCTTAGGGCATCCTGAACACGTGAGAGGATAATTTTATCCAGCATGGCGTTTATTTCTTTTCTTAAAACAATCAAAAGGTCCCTGCCGGCTTGTTTGAGCGACTCCGTTCCGCTTTTTTCCATTCTCGAAACCTTGTCTTTGCTATCGGCTATAATCTTTTCCGCCTCTTTCCCGGCTTTATCAAGAATCGCATCCGCCTCCTTATTCGCCTTCTCTTCTATGGCCCTGGCTTTTTCCTCGGCGGCGCGGATACCTTCGTCCTGTATTTTGTCTATGAGGTTTTTAAGTTCTTCGGGCATGTTTAGAGCCCCTCCTCTCTTTTCTTATTTGTTAAAATTATATTCTATTCTTGTAATAAATGCAACCTATTTTAAAAACCCCGGACTCTAAATCCTAATAACCAAATCCCAATGACGAATAAATGTCTAAATCCCAATTTGGTTATTTGTTCATTAGGATTTCATTTATCATTTGGATTTTGGAATTGGGCTTTTTGTGGCAAGCCGTATTGTAAATAGTAACTAGGCTCCGCGCGAGCCCGGCTTTACAAGAGGAGTGCCTGTTTTGCATAACGGACAGGTTTCGGGGTCAAAAGTCGGTATTTCTATTTTAAGCAGGCCCTCAAACCTCGCTTCGAAGTCTATCTTTTCCCCGGAACGGTTTACAAGACATCCTACTCCGGCAACGTTAGAGCCGAATGATTTTACGACATCTATAACTTCTCTTGTTGAAAGCCCCGTAGTAATGACGTCTTCTACCACGAGCACATTGTTGTTTTTACCCAGCTCGAACCCCCTTCGCAGCGTCATTTTGCCTTCTACCCTTTCGGTAAAAAGAGCCCTTGCGCCGAGAGACCTGGCAACCTCGTAGGAAACGAGAATTCCCCCGAGGGCAGGGGCTATTACAGTGTCTATTTCTTCACCGCTGAATTTTTTTGAAAGTTCCCCGCAAAGTTTTGCGGCGTAGCCGGGCCGCTCAAGAACGCGCGCGCATTGGAGATATCTAGGGCTATGCTTGCCGCTTGAGAGTTTAAAGTGCCCCTCAAGGACCGCATTTGCCTTTTTAAAAATATCCAAAATTTCTTTTTCTGTCATGCTTTTTCGCACTTCCCTTCCTACGCGGCCATCTCTTCCGATATCCGCTTAGCCGCCGATACAGGGCTTCGCGCTTGCGTTATCGGTCTGCCGACAACGATAAAATCCGCGCCGTTTCTGACGGCTTCCCGCGGCGTGGTAATTCTTTTTTGGTCGTTTTTAGCGGCCCGCTCCGGCCTTACGCCGGGGTTTACCACGATAAATTTTCTCCCGCATGCTTTTTTAACACGTTTTGTTTCCCCCGCCGAACATACCACCCCGTCAAGGCACGCTTTTTTTGATAATTTTGCCAGCCTTACGACTTCTTTTGCCGTATCTTTCTTTTTTTCGCTTGTAAGTACCGTTACCCCCAGAACCACGGGTTTCTTTATTTTAAGCCTCTTTGTCTCGTCTTTAACCGCCGCTTGCGCCATACGCATCATGTCGTAGCCGCCCGAGGCGTGGATGTTGAACATAAAAACGCCGTGCCGCGCAGCCGCGCGAGCCGAGGAGGCGACGGTATTCGGTATGTCGTGAAACTTCAAGTCCAGAAAAACTTTTCTTTTTTTTCCGTTTATGTAGCTTATCACAGCCGGTCCGCAGCTTGTAAAAAGTTCGCTTCCTATTTTAAATATATCCACGTACGGCGTAAGCGTGTTTACCAGTTTTTTGGCTTTTTTGAATGAATTTACGTCAAGCGCTACTATCAGTTTCTTCATTTAACGAATTCCTCGCGTTGCAAGCCCGGGTTGTGGCCTGCCCGGCTTCAGGCTTTTAAAGTCCCTACTATATCCTTTACCGATTTTATCTTTTTTGCTTTCATATATTTTTTTATGCCTTCCGTAATCTCAAAAGGCGCTTTGGGATTTACGAAATTCGCCGTACCGACCTGTACGACTGCCGCGCCGCATATCATAAACTCCACGGCATCTTCCCATGTCATTATGCCGCCAGCGCCTATTATGGGAACTCCGACGCTTCTGTAAACGTCCCAGACGCATTTCAGGGCAAGCGGTTTTATCGCCGGCCCGCTCAAGCCTCCCGTTACGCCGCCGAGCCTTGGTTTCATCGTATGGATGTCGGCTGCCAGGCCCGGATATGTGTTTATAAGTGAGATCGCGTCTATGCCTGCGGTCTCGGCCGCTCTGGCTATTTTCTTTATGTCGGTAACGTTAGGCGACAATTTAGCTATCAGAGTTTTTTGGGTTATGCCGCGCAATTTTGAAATTATTTTTTTTACAGCTTTTTCGTCCTGAGACAAAAGGTTAAACCTTGTGCCTTTATGTATAACGTTCGGGCAGGAAAGATTAAGCTCTATAGCCCCTACAACCGGTATCCCTGAAAGCCCTGTGACTAATTTAACAAATTCGCCTACGGTATTGCCCGCTATGCTGGCTATTACCGTTGTCCTCAGCTTTTCCAGGCCGGATACTTTCTCAAAAACAAAATTTTTAAACCCGTCGTTATCAAGCCCTATCGAGTTTAAGAGCCCTCCCGTAGTTTCAAAAACGCGCGGCGGCGGATTGCCCTCTCTCTTCGTCAGCGTTATAGTTTTTGTTACGATTCCGCCGAGCTTACCTGTATCCGCGAAATCTTTTATTTCGCTGCCGAACCCGCATGTACCCGAAGCCAGAATAACAGGGTTCTTAAGTTCCAAATTTCCTATTTTAACCTGTAATTTATCCTGTGTCGTTACCATACAATATCCTTAGCGTTAAAAACCGGGCCGTCTTTACAGACAAGCTTATAACCTGTCTTCGTTTTTACCGCGCACCCCAGGCACGTCCCGATGCCGCAGGCCATATATTCCTCAAGAGAAACCTGGCAGTGCATTCTATGTCTTTTGGCGATTCCGGCTATCTCCTTAAGCATGGTTTTCGGCCCGCAGGCGTACATGGTGGGCGTGTTATGCGCTAAAATGTTTTTAAGCTTTGCTGTAAGTAAATCCGTTATCAGGCCTTTATAACCGGCTGTGCCGTCTTCGGTTGCTACATAGAGTTTCGCGCATAAACGTTTAAAATCTTCGCGGCAAACTACATGATTTTTTGTCCTCGCTCCGATAAAAACCGCGATCCTCGCGCCGTAATCGGAGAGTTTTTTTGCCAAAGCTATAAGCGGCGAAACGCCATGTCCGCCTGCGACAATAATAGCCTGCCGGTTTGCGAGCTTGCCGGTTTGCGGGTTAATAGTAAATCCGTTCCCTAAAGGGCCTATTATATCAAGCTTCCCCCCTTTCTTCCTTGCCGCCAAAATTTCCGTCGCTTTTCCCACAACTTTATACAGGATTTCGATTTTATTTCTATTGATCTTGTGCGCGCCGAAGGGGCGGCGCAATAAAGGCGCGCATGCGTCATTTACCTTTATATTAAAAAACTGCCCCGGTTTTACGCCACCTGCCGCATGTGGCATTTTGAATGATAAAACATAATGGTCGGGCGCTATTTTGTTGTTTGATATTATTCGGGCTTTGAACAATTTCACGCTAATCCTGCCAACCTCCCAGCTAACCGGCTAATTAAAAGAGTTCCAGTTGTTTTTCTTTTTTATCTTCGCCTTTTTTAAAAACGCTTACTTTGCCGAATACCCCGTCATACCCCGGGGTTATTTCCACGTCGCCTCGTCGCGTGTTTAATATAGCCTTTGCTATCATTTCGGGGCATTCTTTCTGGAGAGTCTTTTCCGATATTTCCAAAAGCAATCTGAATTCGTTCCCGAATTTGCTTATAAGAGTGTTGTATTGCCTTTCGGCAGCTTGCGATTCGCCGCCTACGCCGAGAGCCGAAGAAATTATTTCTATCAAAGGTATAAGGTTTTTGTGAGACGGGGCTGCTTCGAGCGATGAACCCTTTTTTCTGTCGCTGAGCTTTTCCACCCTGTTCATGACGCCTACCGTTACTTTGCCGCCGCATTTAGGGCATCTTTCGTTCAGGTTTTTTGATTCTTCCGGGGAAAGGCTTGTGCCGCATTTTCTGTGGCCGTCCCAATGGTACTTCCCTTCCTCGGGATAAAATTCTATGGTGTAAAGGAATTTTTTGTTATCTTTTGTTTTCAGTATTTTTATCAGTTCTTTATATCCGAATTTTTCGCTAAAAACGTTCGCTTCTCTGCCTATTTTAGACGGTGAGTGCGCGTCGGAATTCGACACAAGGCAGAATCTGTCCAGGGCGGACCACCTCCAGTTCATGGGTGGGTCGCTTGAAAGCCCGGTCTCTAGCGCAAGTATCTTTGGCGTTACTTCTCCGAAGCATTCCTCTATAGAATCGAAGCCGGAGTTGGCGCCAAAAAGACTGAAGTGAGGCGTCCAGATGTGGGCGGGTACAACAAATATGTCGGGATTAATCTCTGCGAGGGACTTGAGCATTTTATCCGACTCCAGGCTGACTATGGGCCTCCCGTCCGAATACAGGTTGCCGTATTGTGACAAAAGGTTTGTTGTCTTCTCCGCGTCTTCAAACGAAGGGGCAAAGATAATATTGTGGATTTTCCTGACTTTTCCGTGTTTAAAATAAATATTGGACACCTCACATGTCAGGATATAAAACACGTCTTTATGCCTGTAAATTCCGTATTCAGCCTCCACTAACTTGTCTCTAAGTTCTCTTTGCCATTCCGGATGTGTAAAATCGCCCGTACCCAAAAGATTTATGCCTTTTATCGAGGCCCACCTGGACAGGTTCTCTATGTCCATTTCCCTGCTCGTAGCCCGAGAGTATTTGGAATGAATGTGAAAATCGGCTATAAACATGCCTATTTTTTCTCCAAAAAATTCTTTACGAGGTCGAGATGCGTACCGTTCCAGAATATTTTACCGCATGAGTTACATTTTTTAAACCGCGTTTCGTGTTTAAAAACATAGGGCGGGACTTTATCTTTCACGCTGTCCTTTTGTATGTCTGAAAGCATCTCGTTGCACTCTACACACCTTGTAAAGGTATCTTTCTCCGTAAGCGAAGGGCCGAGTTCCTTAAATACCTGCTCCAGTTGTTTTTTGACCTCGTTATCCGCTATGCGGATCATTCTTATGCCTGTAAATTTTGACAGCTTGGAATCGCGCGTTAACACTATTCTTCCTTCCCGCAGGCTCAGTATAATAAGCTTTGACCTGTCGTCTTTATCATAATAGACCGCGTCGTAGCCGAGAATGCGCAGCCATTTCGCAAGGCGCCCCAGTTCTTTCGTCAGGATAAATTTCAGTAGCGCTCCCTCCCCGAAGGAGAAATCACTTTTCCCTTCGCAATGTCATCCGCCGGGCAAAATGGCCTTATAAATTAAGCACCGAACCCGCGGAACCGGTAAATATTTCCCTGCCGCCCGATATCACAGTTTCGACTTTCCCTTTAAATTTCCAGTTTATAAAAGGGGTGTTCTTGCTCTTTGATTTGATAGAATCCTTTGTATAAACCCAGTTTGCAAGCGGGTCTATTATTATGATGTCCGCGTCCTTTCCCGGAGAAAGGTTTCCTTTATTGGACAACCCCAGAATTTTTGCCGGGTTAAGCGATACGAGTTCGACCAGCTTCATCCAGGAAATCATCTTTTTTTCGACAAGCGCCGCTATCGCAAGAGGGAGCAGCGTCTCTAAGCCTATTATTCCGAAAGCGGCGAAATCAAACTCTACCTCTTTGTCATGCTTGCCGTGTGGGGCGTGATCCGAGGCGATAACGTCTATTGTGCCGTCACGCAGGGCTTCTTTTATGGCCTCGACGTCTTCGAGTGCGCGTAAAGGCGGGTTCATTTTCGTTCTTGTATCATATGTAACGCAGGCTTCCTCCGTAAGGCTGAAATAGTGGGGGGCTGTTTCGGCGGTAACCTGCACGCCTTTCGTCTTGGCCTTTTTGATTATATCTATGGACTCTTTGCAGCTCACGTGGGCTATGTGAATTTTTGTTCGTGTTTTTTCGGCAAGCCTTATATCGCGCTCCACAAATTCATATTCTGCCTGCTTGGGTATGCCGCGTAACCCGAGCTTTGTGGCTGTAATGCCTTCGTTCATAACGCCGTTTTTTGAAATGTTCCTGTCTTCGCAGTGGGATATCAAAAAAGCGTTATTCCCGCCCGCCATTTTAAGAGACTCTGACATAAGCGCTTCATCCCCGAGCGAGTTGCCGTCGTCCGAAAAGGCCAGAGCGCCCTCCTTTCTCATAGCCGCCATATCTACTAAATCCAGCCCTTTTCTTCCTTTAGTGATGGCGCCTATTACAAAAACATTGTTTGAGGCGTCTTTTTTTATAATGCCTTTCAAGCGCTTTATCGCGTTTACGCTATCAAGGGCCGGGTAGGTGTTGGGCATGGCGCATATGCTTGTTATGCCGCCCGAAACCGCCGCACGCGTGCCCGAGGCCACGGTCTCCATGTCCTCCCTGCCCGGTTCTCTTAAATGCACATGCATGTCTATAACGCCCGGGGCAACGATTTTATCGTTTGCGTCTATGACAGAACGGGTTTTTTTACCCATATTTTTTGATATTTCCGATATTCTGCCGTCTTCTATTAATATATCAAAAATGCCGTCCCGGTTCGTGGCAGGGTTTATCACGCGTCCGTTTTTTATAAGTATGCTCATCTATTGTCTGTTATCCTGTGGTGCGGTTATTACGCATCACCTTGCTACCCCTTGCTATCCCCTACTATATCTTACTATCCCTTTAAACAAGCTTCCCTTTTTTCGCGTGCGCCACCAGGTACAATACGGCCATTCGTATTGCTATGCCGTTTGTGACCTGCTCCAATATAACCGAATTGGCGCCGTCGGCTACCTCGGCGGCCATCTCCACGCCTCTATTAATCGGGCCCGGATGCATAACTATTATGTTTTTTTTGGCCTTCTTTAGCCTTTCTTCCGTTACGCCGAATGTCCTGAAGTATTCTATTTTTGACGGGAACGCTTCCGCCTCGTCTCTTTCAAACTGCATGCGAAGAACGTTAATAGCATCGGCGTCCTTTATGGCTTCGTCTATGCTATCCGTTACTTTAACTTTCATTTTTTCTATACCGGATGGGATAAGCTCTTTTGGCGCGCACACCGTAACGCTGGCGCCCAGCTTGGTAAGCCCCCATATATTAGACCTCGCCACTCTTGAATGGGCTATGTCGCCTATTATGCTCACATTTATGCCCCTGATATTTTTAAGTTTTTCCCTAAGAGTAAAAATATCGAGGAGCGCCTGCGTGGGGTGCTCATGCCAGCCGTCCCCGGCGTTTACCACGCTTATATTTAACGCCCTTGACAACATCATAGCCGCGCCGGAACAATTATGCCGCACCACTATTATATCCGCTTTCAGCGCTTCAAGATTTCTGCCTGTGTCTATAAGCGTTTCTCCTTTTTGTATGCTGGAGCCCTCTTTCACTATGTTTATGACATCGGCCGACAGCCTTTTTGCCGCCAGTTCGAAAGAAATACGCGTCCTGGTAGACGGTTCATAAAATAAATTTACTATGGTTTTGCCGCGCAGCGTCGGCACTTTTCTTAGCGGCCTGGCTAATACCTCTTTGAATGATTCCGCGTCGTCCAGTATCAGCTCTATTTCTTCTTTGGATAAATATTCGAGCCCCAAAAGATCCTTTTTCGTCCAGACAGTCGTATTTTTATCCGCCACGCCGGCTACCTCACTATTTTTCGCATATGATAACTTCATCTCTGTCATCCACTTCCGCAAGCTTAACCTCTATGACTTCGTTTAACGATGTAGGCACATTTTTACCTACATAATCGGCTTTTATGGGAAGCTCCCTATGGCCTCTGTCGATAAGGACCGCCAACTGTATCACCCTGGGGCGCCCGAAATCTATCAACTGGTCCATGGCGCAGCGTATCGTGCGGCCGGTAAATAGAACGTCATCTACCAGAACCAGTCTTTTGCCGGTTATGTCAAAACTTATTATGGTTTCCTTTAAAACAGGCTGTTCCGCGACCTCCGTAAGGTCGTCCCTGTAAAGAGTTATATCCAGAATGCCTACCGGTATTCTGCTTTTAACGATGTTTTCTATGGATTCTGCTATGCGGTGCGCAAGATATTCGCCCCTGTTCCTTATGCCGATGATTACAAGGTTTTCGGTGTCTTTATTTTTCTCTATTATCTCGTGAGAAATGCGGATAACTGCGTTTTTTATGCCGTCTTTATCCAGGAGTTTGGCTTTTTCTCTCATTTCAGCACCTCAACTATAATTATAATTTACGCAACTCTTTATATTGCAATATATTATGAAAAATTGCAAAAAAAATCCTACCCTTTTATATAGAGTAGGTTTTTCGTTTTTTATCATTTCGGTTCCTTTACCGGTCTCGCAGGACCAGGTTTAAAAGGTTAATAATTGACTATATTTTACCCTATGCCCGCCCATTTTGTCAAGGATTTTATTTTGTTGGAAGAATGGTGACGAGGCAATTATGCTTAGCGCTTTATGAGGCCTATAAGCCGGTCAAGGTCATCGTCCGAATAATAAAAAATCTCTATGCGGCCGCGTTTTTTGCCTTGCACTATTTTAACACGCGTCCCCAGATGGTGCTGCATTTCCTCCTCAAGGCTTACCAGGTGCTCGTCTCTGGATGAGCCCTTTCTTGTTGCGCGCTCCAATCTTTGCCTTATAAGCTCCTCCGCCTGTCTTACGGATAAACTGTTCCTGGCTATTCTTTTTGCGAAACGTATTTTTGACCTTTCGGTAGGTAAAGAGAGTATGGCTTTGGCGTGTCCCATTGTAATAAGATTATCGGAAACATAGCCCTGGATAAGCGCGGGCAATGTAAGCAACCTTAACGTATTGGAGACTGTTGATTTATCCTTTCCCACTGCTTTGGATATTTCATCCTGTGAAAAATTAAATTTCTCCAAGAGGTCTTTGTAAGCGTATGCCTCCTCCATAGCGTTTAATTCTTCCCGCTGTATATTCTCGATAAGGGAAAGCTCCAGGCTGTCCGAATCGTTTACTTCCTTCACAATTGCCGGTATCTCATCATAGGCCAATTCTTTAACCGCTCTAAACCGCCTCTCACCGGCAATAAGCTCATACGTGCCGCCTGCGCTTTTCCGGACAATAACGGGCTGTATGACACCTTTCTCTTTTATGGAGTTTTTTAGTTCGGTAAGTTTATTCGCGTCGAATTTCTTTCGCGGTTGCAGGCTGTTAGGTTTTATGGAATTTATTTTGATTTTTACAATGTTTTCGGTGGCGACGTTATCATCCAGCTTATCCGGTATTAACGCATTCAATCCTCTACCCAACTTCTTGTCCATCTTTCGCCTCCAATTCTTCTATAACTTCATTATTTCCAATATTTTGTGACGATTCTCCTATTAATTCTCTTGCTAAATTATGATATGACTTAGCGCCTATAGATGTCTTGTCATATAGTGCTATTGGTTTGCCAAAACCGGGAGCCTCAGTAAGCTTGACAGATCTCGGTATGATTGTCTTATATACCTTGTCGCCAAAAAATTTTTTTACCTCTTCTATAACTTCTCTTGTAAGATTTGTTCGATAATCAGCCATAGCGAGAAGTACGCCCTCGATAGCCAATGCGGTATTGAGATTGTCGCGTATAAGCTTTATGGTATTCATAAGTTGCGAAAGGCCCTCCAGGGCATAGTATTCACATTGAATGGGTATTATAACAGAATCCGCGGCAGTTAGAGCGTTAACCGTAAGAAGTCCTAACGAAGGTGGGCAATCTATTATTACATAATCGTATTTTGGCTTTACGCCATCTATGGCCTTGCGTAGCCTATATTCTCTACTCATGGCGTTTACAAGCTCAACTTCTGCGCCGGTAAGATTAAGGCTGGATGGCGCAATATGAAGATTATCGATTTGTGTATGGGTTATTATATTTTCCAATTGGACATGTTCATGCAATACATTATAAATGCTGGATGTTATGGTATGTTTATTTATTCCGATTCCGCTTGTGGCGTTAGACTGTGGGTCCAGGTCTATTAAAAGAACTTTTTTGTTTTCTAGAGATAGGTAGGTTGAAAGGTTTATAGCTGTTGTGGTTTTAGAAACTCCGCCTTTTTGATTGCAGATGGCTATAGTTTTCGGCATTGTTTTAAGTTTCCACGTGGAAACTGCTATATATGTCAGCTGAAATTTAGGTACTTTTATAGCAAGTTTACATCATGTAGTTGCGAAAGTCAAATAAATATCTATAATCAACGGTCTGTTTGGTGTTTCTTTTTTACGATAAGCTTTACTTTTGCCTGCTCCGCGCCTTCCATGCCAAACAATCCTTTACGTTCCTCGCACAGTATTTTAATTTCAACGTCTTCTTTCTTCACATTTAGTTTTTTTAGCCCCAACGCTATAGCTTCCTGCGTTGTTTTGGCTTCAACTTCAATTGATCTATTTTTCATCTTTATACCTCTGCGCTCAAGCTATTCTCTGTATTGCTACTGATGCTATACTGTTACTGTGTAAAAGATAATACGGCATATACTACTATTTATGTGCGCGCCGCATAGTAGCC
This sequence comes from Candidatus Omnitrophota bacterium, assembly GCA_016927795.1. Taxonomy (GTDB): domain Bacteria; phylum Omnitrophota; class Gorgyraeia; order JABMRN01; family RBG-13-46-9; genus JAFGLX01. Next base: position 2,315 of record JAFGLX010000131.1, on the reverse strand, counting down.
TGTTCAACGGTCATTAATAACGTGTTTGTAAACCAATAAATAACCAATCCTGAAGGAAAATTATAAAATAAAAACCCGAAGAAAATGGGGAATATGATTAACATCAGCTTCTGCTGTTGCTTTTGTTCGTTTGTCGTGGCTGGTGTATATTTAGACGTGATTTTCTGTTGAAATACCATGGCAATTATCATCAATATCGGCAACAGGTGTATTTTGCTTCCTATAATCGGAAGCTGAAATGGAATTTTTATTATATCCGGTTGCGATAAGTCTTTTATCCACAAAAAGTTAGCTCCTTTTAATTCTATTGATCTCATAAGCCCCTGATATAGCGCTACAAATATCGGCATTTGCAAAATTAGCGGCAAGCATCCTCCGAACGGATTTATCTGATATTTTTTGTAAAGTTCCGCTAATTCTTTATTCATGCGCTGTGGATTGTCCTTGTGAACCTGCCTTAATTTCTCGATGTGTGGTTGCACTTCCTGTATTTTTTTCATTGACTGAAAACTTTTTTTGGTGAGAGGGAATAGCCCGAGATTAATCAATAAGGTCAGCATTATAATTGCAACCCCCCAGTTTTTCGTCAACTTATGAAATGTGTGTAAAATTAAGAGTAGAAATTTCGTTATGCCGCCAAACATGCCATAATCAACTATTGCTGCGAATTCAGGGTCCAGCCCGCGCAAAATTGCCGCATTAATCGGGCCCGCATAAAGCATATAGGAATCCTGGGAAGTCCCCGACGGGTATATTGGAGCTCGTTCAGACCTTATCCCGCTGGCCACACTATCCTTATCAAATTGTTTTAAAACAACGCCTGCCGAATTTTGTCCGGGTTTCAATATTATACAGAAATATCTTTCCTTTAATCCCGTCCACGAAACTATGCCCTGGATAAACGATTCTCCGTTCTTTACGCTTTTATCCCGCGTGACTTTACCGTTTACCATCGAGTCTATCTCAAGAAGGCGCCTGCCCATTGAAATTTCGGAGGATGAAAGGCATGACCCTCCAAGCAGGTCATAATCTTTGTAGATAGTTGTGTTTTGCAGATTTTCTATTAATAGTTGTAAGTCTATGTAATAATTGGTGTTATTAAAATAATATATCTTTGAGATTCTAAATTTGCCGGGAATCTCATATGTATAAACAAGCTTGTTGTGTTGTTTTTCTGCTAACTCAAACCTGCGTTCTTCGAGTGAATTTATTAATACGCTGCTTGTTACAGAAAAAATTGCCTTACCGGCCGCAGCGTCGGAAACTAACACAAAAGGTGTTGCTGAATCCTTGTCCTGATATTCTTTTAGCTTTATACTTTTTATAGACCCGCCTATGTTTGTAAAAGTAAGAATGTATTTTTCTGTTTCGACATAGGTTTCTTTTTCTGTGGGTTCTTCGGGTAATGGCGCAAAATCTTTTGTTTCGGGTAATGGCTCTTTTAGGGAAGCGACGGCCGGTTCTCCGGGCAAATCCTGCTGCACATTTCCGGCCTTACGCGGAGATGGAAATAAAAACTGAAAGCCTAAAATAACAAGAACTGAAAGGGCTATGGCTAAAATAAGTCTTTTTTCCATATTAGTCAACCGGGTCGTACCCGCCAGAGTGGAACGGGTGGCATTTCAGTATTCTTTTTAAACTCTTTATTGTACCCTTAAATAGTCCAAATTTTTGTATGCTTAACATGGAGTATTCCGAACAGGTAGGATAAAATCTGCATGAACGTAACTTTAATGGAGATATATACTTACGATAAAAATATATCAGCTTTATGAGTCCTTTACTTATCATGTTGACCGGTTATATTTTGCATTATTTTTTTGAGATCCGCTATTGCTTCTCTCATTCTGTTGCTCTGACAGGCCGCTTTTGAGACAATCACAAAATCATGCCCACCCGGCCGGGTGGTAATTTTACCCCTAAATATCTCCCTGGCTATACGCCTTAATCTGTTTCTTCGCGTGGCTAGTTTAAAGTGGGCTTTTGAAATAGATACGCCCAATCTGGGTTGGGGTAAATCAGTTTTACATGCGTATAAAGCAAAGTATGAGCTTGAAAGCCTTCTGCCTTTTCTAAACACGTTTCTGAAGTCTTTGGGTTTCTTAAGGCGCAGCTCGCTCGCCATTGTTAGACTGTTAAAACCTTGCGCCCTTTTCTCCTGCGCCTACGCAATACGGCGCGTCCCCATCTGGTACGCATTCTTTTGCGAAACCCGTGCTTCCTTTTCCGTTTAAGGTTGGATTTCGGCCTTAAATGTTTTTTCATAGGTGGTTAATTATAACATACTTTCTGCCTTAGTCAAGAGTAAATGTCGC
>JAFGLX010000130.1 GCA_016927795.1 Candidatus Omnitrophota bacterium | reverse complement strand
ACCGACAGCGGTACATTTGATTCGCTTCTCAAGGCAAATACTTTGGTATCAAAAAAATCCGGCAAGGGTAACCGTAAACACCAATGACCGTTTTGAATCCCCTTCGCAGAAACCCCCGGCGCCTGCCGCTTAGCTTACCTTGTCTTGCCTTGCCAAAGGCAGGCAGGCAAACAGGCAAACAGGCAAACAGGTGGCAAGGCCGAGGGGGATCCATTGGCGCCGGGCTATTTTTAGTTTTCTATATATTTATACTTCTACTTTCCGCGGGTACGGCTCTCGCATACATTGCAATCAACGAAAAAGGCTATAATTCGATTCTCATGGAATACATCTCCGGCGCGGTGGCGGGTGATAAAGATGATTTTCAGGATAAAGTGCGACTCTTAAGGGATTTTGTACACTATAACGTACATCCCGTATACGGTGAAAAGAACAGGCTGGATACGGTGGGAATCGACAAGCTTGTATCCGGCATAGGCTGGTGCGACCAGACTAGCCGGGTGTTCATGCAGCTTGCGAAAAAGCAGGGCATAACGACAAGGCTCCTTTTTCTTTTAAACGAGAAGGGTTCTTCTCCCCACACGGTCGCCGAGGCTTGGGACGGAAAAAGATGGATTCTTGTGGACACCATCTACGCGATAGATTTTTACAATAAGAAAGGCGAACCGGCTTCCCTGTCCGACATAAGGGAAGATTTCGATATAGTTACCAAAAACCCCAGAGTCAAGGTTTTGGGGCAGCACAATTCATGGTGGGGCGAGACCGAAAACCTGACTATGTATTACAGAGACCCGGTAGAGATCGTTACAAAGGAAGGCTCGAAAGTCCGCGTGCTTAGCTATCTCCCGCTTGCCGTAAAAAAGTTTTTTGTCTCTGCCTTGCAGGAGCTCTATATTTTTAAAAAAAGTAAAAGCTTCACGAGCCGCGACGGGTTTCTGTATTTCAAAGCCCGCAGCTATCACCTTGTAGGCAGGACAAAAAAAGCCGAACGTATCTACAGGGAAATATTGGAGGGAGATGCAACACCGGCCATAAAAACCAAAACATATTTTTTCATGGCACTCCTTTTAAAAGACGAGAAAAAATTGAATGAGAGCGTGGAGGTATTGAGTGATTTGATCACGCAAAACGGCAATAACTGGATTTTGTACGCTCACGGTTTGCGCCGACGGCTGTATGAAAATCTGGGAGAGAAGGAAAAAGCAAGAGAGGATTTTTATAAAATAATCGGCTCTCCCGACGCGTATTTTTAATAGTGAAGAACCGCATTTCGGTTTGCGCGCATGGGAAGTTTTTTATTAACACTTTTAGGAGGGTATAGGCAAAAATGACGGCATCATTTAAGAAAATTCTTATAACAGGGGGCGCCGGATTCATCGGCTCGAACTTTGTAAGGTACATCTTGAGACAACCCGCGGAGAAAGGGAGAAGGCCCAGCGTTATAAATCTGGATAAGCTGACTTATAGCGGAAATCCGGAGAATTTAAGGGACGCAGAACGCGACCCGCGGTATAAATTCGTTAAAGGCGACATATGCGACAAAAGACTTGTCGCCAAACTTATAAAAGGCTGCGATGCCGTTATAAACTTTGCGGCCGAATCTCACGTAGACCGCTCGATAAAGTATCCCGATGAGTTTTTAAAGACGAATGTTTTCGGGACCCAGGTTCTGCTTGATTGTGCCAGGACCCACAAAATAAAACGTTTTATACAGATAAGCACCGATGAAGTATACGGTAGCATAGAGAAGGGGACTTTTAACGAGAATTCTACGGTCGCGCCAAATTCACCGTATGCCGCCAGTAAGGCCGCTGCAGACCTTTTAGCGAGATCGTATTTTATAACTTACGGATTGCCCGTTATCATAACAAGAAGTTCAAACAATTTCGGTCCTTATCAGTATCCCGAAAAGATTATGCCACTTTTCATAACGAACGCGCTTTACGACAGGAAGCTACCTGTTTATGCGGACGGGAAGAATGTCAGAGAATGGATTTACGTGCTGGATAACTGCGAGGCCATAAATTACGTGCTTAGGCACGGCAAAAACGGTGAAGTTTATAATATAGGAAGCGGAAACGAAATGAAAAACATAGACCTCACACTGAAAATACTGGATATACTGGGTAAAGAAAGAAGTCTTATAGAATTTGTGAAAGACAGGCCCGGGCACGACAAAAGGTATGCCTTGGATAACCGCAAAATAATAAGGCTTGGCTGGAAGCGTAAATACAGATTTGAGGACGCTTTGAAAGCGACGGTTCTTTGGTATAAAGAGAATGTCAAATGGTGGAAAAGGCTAAAAGAAAGAAAAGAAGAAAAATTTTGGTAACAGGTTCCAGCGGCATGCTTGGAACCGCTCTCTGCGAAAGGTTTCGCAAGGAATACCGTGTTATAGGGTTGGATAACGTCATTCCGGACAACCGTGTCTGCGGTGCCGTCTTGCCTGAGAGCTTCGTAGAGTGCGACATAACGAGCAAGGCAAAAACGGTAAAGTCCGTCATAAAGGCAAAGCCCGATTTAATTATACATACGGCGGCATGGACGGATGTTGATGGATGCGAGAGAGACCCCGGGCGGGCGCGGCTAGTGAACGCTCAAGGCACCGCAAACGTGGCTTGTGCGGCCGACAGACTAAATGTCGCACTTATTTATATAAGTACGGATTTTGTATTTGACGGCAGAAAGAAAAAGCCGTACAGGGAGACGGACAGCCCCAACCCCTTAAATGTGTACGGCAGGTTCAAACTGGAGGGCGAGCAGAAAGTCGCTAAACTGAAAAATTATATCATATTGAGGACAGGATGGCTCTTTGGCGAAAAGGGCAAAAATTTTGTGGATTCAATTTTGGATGCCGCAAACGGCTCCGGGGAATTAAGAGTGGTAGATGACCAGTTCGGTTGTCCTACATTCACGAAGGATTTCGCAGCGGCAACGGAGAAACTCTTGGACATAGTTATGCGCTTTGTGCCTTTTATCGGGATGCAGGATATTTATCACATAACCAATAAAGGAGAAGTTTCGTGGTTCTCTTATGCCAAACGAATATTAAAACTGGCTAAAATGGACGCAAAAGCTGTGCCTATCAAAAGCAGCGAATCAGCGCGGATTGCCAGAAGACCCTCGTTTTCGGTATTGGATAACCGCAAATTCGAAAGAGTAACCGGTTTCGTTATGCGGCCGTGGGAAAAAGCGGTAAAGGATTATTTAAATGAAAAAAGACTACATAAAATCATTAAAAAGTAAGATAGGCAAAAAAAATGCCGCTCTCGGCATAATAGGCCTAGGGTACGTTGGGCTTCCGCTGGCGCTCGCTTTTGCCAAAAAGGGATTCAGGGTTACGGGAATAGACGTCGATAAAGACAGAGTCCGCAAGATAAAAAGAGGCATATCTTATATAACGGACGTCTCAAACGACGAGCTCAAGAAAATCCTGAAAAGGGAAAGATTCGAGACGACCACAAATTTTAAAATGATACGAAAAATGGACGCTGTCATTATATGCGTTCCCACCCCAATGGGTAAAAACAAGGAGCCGGACATATCGTATATAAGGGAGGCGGTTACTAACGTCAAAAACAACATAAGAAAGGGGCAGATAATAGTCCTTGAATCCACTACTTATCCGGGCACTACAAGGGAAATACTTTTGCCGGAGTTGGAGTCAACCGGCCTTAAAGAAGGGAAGGATTTTTATCTGGCTTTTTCTCCCGAACGCATAGATCCAGCCAATAAAATTTATAAGACCGAAAATACACCGAAGATAATAGGGGGCATTTCCCGTAAATCTACTCAAATAGCAAAGTTTCTTTATGACAGGGCAATAAAAGAGGTCATACCGGTTTCTTCCGCAGACGCCGCGGAGATGGTAAAACTTCTTGAGAACACGTTTCGTATCGTAAACATAGCGCTTGTAAACGAAATAGCCACCTTATGTAACAAATTCAGCCTTGACACATGGGAGATAATAGACGCCGCCAAGAGTAAACCGTACGGTTTCATGCCGTTTTATCCGGGGCCGGGCTGCGGCGGTCACTGCATACCCGTGGACCCGTTATATCTGTCATGGAAGGCCAAGGAACACGGCTTCGACACTAAATTTATCAATTTAGCATCGCAGGTAAACGAGTCTATGCCTCAATACGTTATAGAAAGGCTGGACGGCATACTTGCAGCCCATAATAAGACTTTAAATAAATCAAAAATCCTTGTCCTGGGAGTAGCATACAAAAAAAACGTTAAAGACCTTAGGGAGTCGCCTGCCATTGACATCATAAGAATACTGGAACGCCGCGGTGTGGGCGTTTCATTTTACGATCCGCTATTTCCTTTTTTAAAGATAAACGGTATAAACCTTAAACGCACGCCTTTTACGGGATCGTTTCTGAAAAGTCAGGATGCGGTTATCATAGCCACCGACCATACAGGGCTAGATTACAAGTTTTTGGCAGGACACTCAAGCATTATCCTCGACACAAGGGGTATATTGCGTAAAATCCCCGACATAAAGCGCGCAAAATCGAAAGGAAGGATATTCAATCTATGACAGAAAACAAAAACACGTTTTTAGTGACAGGCGGGGCAGGATTTATAGGATCAAACATAGTTGATAGGCTTGTCGGGGAAGGCAAAAGGGTCGTTGTATTAGATAACCTTTGTGAGGGGAAAATCGATAATTTGTCGGATTCCATGAGTAAAATAAACTTTATAAAGGGAGATATAAGAAACGATAAAGATCTCGATAAAGCCCTTAAAGGCGTGGATTTTGTGCTGCACCAGGCTGCGTTAAGATCCGTACCGAAGTCGATGGAAAGACCGCTTGAATATAACGACGTGAACGTTAACGGAACCTTGAGGCTATTAATAAAATCAAGGGAACACAAAGTAAAAAGGTTTGTTTTTGCCTCCTCTAGCTCTATCTATGGGGAAAGGGACAGATTCCCGGAAAGAGAAGATGACAGCGTTAATCCGATTTCCCCGTACGCTACCACCAAATTGCTGAGCGAATACTATTGCAGGCTCTTTTCGAATAGTTACGGGCTGGAAACGGTCTCCCTAAGATATTTTAATGTTTTTGGACCGAGGCAGTCACTTGATAATCAGTATGCCATAGTTATCCCTAAATTCATCAATTGCATACTGAGCGACGAAAACCCGCCTGTCGATTGGGACGGTAAACAGGAGAGGGACTTTACCTTTGTCGATAACGTCGTGGAGGCGAATATAAGAAGCGCGACCGTCGACGGTATATCAGGAGAAATATTTAACGTCGCCTGCGGTACTTCAAATTCTGTTTTAAGTATTGTAGAAAAAGTAAACGCAATTCTCGGTAAGGACATCAAGCCAGTATTCGGATCCAAGAGGCCCGGCGATGTCCGAAAGACATTGGCGGATGTGTCGAAACTGAAAACCAAGTTAGGCATTGATAACTTTATACAGTTTGCTGAAGCTCTGGAACGGACCGTTAAATGGTTTGAGAAAAGACGAAATGAAGGCTCTGGGAAGCAGTAAAGTAAAAATTTTTCTGACAGTACTCCTGGTTTATCTTTTCTACATAGCGCCGGATTACGTCACTGCGGGTACCAATCGGTATATTGCATTAACCAAAAGCATAGTCGATGACAAAACGTTTGATATCGACAGATACTTTACCACTACCCGTGATTATGCCCCTTATAAAGAACACTATTACATAGGAGCCGCACCCGGTTTAAGTTTGATGGCAGCCCCTATCTATATTGCATTAAAGCCTTTGCTTGCTTTATTACCAGAGGCTGCTTATCTCGATCTTGAACCCGCTCTTCTGAATCTTTTTTTCGCGTTCTTTCTTTCAGTTTTACCCGGCGCGTTAATAGCAGTTTTATTATACGATGTATTGTTGAGCTTTCCGTTGAAAGAAAAAGAGAGGATTCTAATCGTGTTTGCGTCTTCATTCGGCACATCGTTATTCTTTTATTCCACAAGATTCCTTGCTCACGTAACAGCGACATTTCTACTACTCAGCGCTTTTTGCATATTCTTCAAATCTAAAATGGGTTATGAACGAAAATACCTATTTTTTTTATCAGGCATATGCATCGGCCTGGCTGTCTTAACCGAATATGTAGCGGTTATTGGATCTCTCCTTCTTTTGATATACGCTTTCTGCGGCTTTAAAAAATACAAAATACTAAATTATACGCTTCTTGCCCTAGGCATGTTTCCGACAATTCTATTCTACCTGTATTATCATTACCGGTGTTTCGACAACCCCTTTACGACGGCTACCAAGTACAGCATAATGATTGGGCCTGTACCGTTTTCTTTGCCGCAACCGAGATTTATATACGAATTAACTTTCGGCACATACAGGGGCTTATTCATGTATATGCCAATAATGTTAATTGCCGTTCTTGGCATTTTGTTATTTTTTCTAAAGCCGAAAAAAGAGTATTTGCAAGAGATGGCTTTTATATCGCTTTTTTCTTCTGCAACGTTCCTCGTTATTTGCATGTTCTGTAATTGGGTTTGGCCCTGGGGTGGGGATTTTGGGCCGCGTTACTTTATATGCATTATACCTTTTTTAATGATACCCATAGTCTTTGCATATGGGAAGATACGATTTAAAATCATATTCTGGATTGCCGCATTATCGGTTTTTATTAATTGGTGCGGAGTTCAATACGGAGATTCCGATAATGTTTTCACCAATATGGGAGTTTTTATTTTTAGGGGATTAAATTCAAATCTTTCCGAGTGGGCGTACAAGTTAACGAATTTATATATACGAAGGCTAAATGTAATAACACATTTCTCGCCTTTTGTACCTTTGGTCGCCTTATCTGTGATTATATGCATAATCTGGAAAGGCGAAATATACAAACTCACGTCAACTTTTTTAAATGAAAGTAGTATTAGTCGAAAAAACGTCGGATAAGAACATTAACAAGGACCAGATGGGCGGATATGGCATAAATACCCAAGTCGGGGACTCCTTTTTTGCAAGATGGATTATGCGGCAAAAGAAGAATCTGAGGAATGTACCCCTATTAAGCCTGGGATATTTGGCAAGCATATTTTCAGAAGCTGGTCATGGTGTAAAGGTTGTGGATAATGAGCCTTTGCCGCCGGCTGATCTGTTTATCATAGCCTCCTCTATCGTAGATTACAGATCAGAGTTGAATACGGCAGCCGGCATAAAGAAAAAATTTCCATCGGCAAAAGTAGGGTTTATAGGGCCCTTTGCGGGATATCTGGCAGACGACTATCTTCGCGCCGGAGATTTTATTATAAAGGGCGAACCCGAAAATGCCGCAAAAGAAATTTCTAAAGGCCGCATCCCGAAAGGCATCGTAGATAGCCGGCCGGTTGAAAATCTGGACGAATTGTCTTTTCCAAACTGGGACTTTTTTAATATCGATAATTATCTTTATTATCCCACGATACAAAAGAAGCCCTTTCTCTCAATACAGTCGAGCAGGGGCTGCAGTTTTTTGTGTAAGTATTGCCCTTATACAGTGTACCAGGGTAAGTGGCGCACAAGGAGCACCCGGAATATTATTGACGAGATTAAATATATGAAAGACAGATTTAAGATAAAAGGGCTTCTGTTCAGAGACCCGATATTTACACTGGATAAAGACAGGGCTGCCAGAATTGCCGAAGGCATAGCAAGTAGCTCCGGCGGCATTGAATGGGCATGCGAGACGCGGACAGATATGCTGGATGAAAAGCTGGTGGACCGTATGTACAGCGCAGGATTGAGAGCCATTAATTTCGGTATCGAATCGGCAAAGCAGGACCTCTTAAGCAAAGCCAGCAGAAAAGCCGTGGATACAGACTACCAAGAACACATAATACGATACTGCGAAAAAAAAGGCATAAAAGTAATAGCTTTTTACCTTCTCGGGTTACCCGACGATACGTTTTCAACTATAAACGAGACCGTGAATTACGCAAAAAAATTAAACACTTTTTTAGCCCAGTTTCACATACTTACCCCTTTTCCGGGCACGGATTTTTATAATACATTCAAAGAGCGCATAGTGGAAAAAGACTGGGAAAAATTTAACTCATTTACACCCACTATGAACCTGGGCAAACTGTCGCGCGAAGAATTGAAGGTTCTCAAAGAAAGGGCTTTTGTAACGTACTATTTTAGGCCGCATTATATAGTAACCCATCTAAAAGGGCTGATGCCTTTGTGGCGAAAACTCTTGCCGTTTTGATAGCTAGGTGTTAAATGAGTAAAATAACATTGATAAACCCCCCTCATTTTCAATTAAAATTGAGTTATTCGTCCATTTTTCATCCTCCGATAGGCTTGTGCTATATAGCCTCATATATGAGAGAAAAAGGCCATGATGTACAAGTTATAGACGCAGTAAGCCGTGCGATAGATAAAAAGTCGAGCCACCCTTCCAATAGAAACGCTACCATAGTGGGCTTATGTATTGACGAAGTAGTTGGAAAAATCCCGGAGTCGTCCGACATAATAGGCGTTACATGCATGTTTACGCCCGTGTGGCCGTACGTACGCGAATTAGTACAGGCAATAAAACGCCGTTTTCCCGCAACGCCGCTTGTTATGGGTGGAGAACACGTTACGGGAATGTGGGAGGAAGTTCTGTCAAGCGCGCCCGTTGACTTTTGTGTTTTAGGTGAAGGCGAAAACACTTTTGAAGAATTAGTTAACGCTTTGAAAACCAAGGGCGATTTAAAGAAGGTAAAAGGTATTGCCTATAGAACCGGCAACAAAGCCGTGAAGAATGAAGTGCGCCCGCGCATGCGAGACCTGGATTCCATACCGCCTCCTGCATGGGACTTGGTAGACATAGAACGATACATCGAGAAAAAACTTTTTATGGGCGCCTCCAGAGGACGGACTATGCCACTTATCGCAACTCGCGGATGTCCGTATCACTGCCGGTTTTGCACAGCAAAAAATATGTGGAAATGTATTTGGGTGCCGAGATCGGCCGAAAGAGTTGTAGACGAAATAGAGCTTTACGTAAATAAATACAAAGCGAACGATTTCCATCTCATGGACTTGACAACCATTATACGCAAGGATTGGACTGTGCGTTTTGCCAATGAAATATTGCGCAGGAAATTAAAAATAAGCTGGCAGTTACCGGTAGGCACAAGTACTATCGCGATTGATAAAGAGCTTACCGGCTTACTTGTAAAATCCGGTTGCAGAAATATTACCTTTGCTCCGGAAAGCGGCAGTAAAGAGACGTTAAGTCAGATGGGGAAGAGCGTTAATCTTCGTCAGCTGGAGGAATCCGTAAGATATGCTTTGAGTTCGAAAATGACCGTTTGCCTGTTTTTTCTAATAGGCTTACCCGATGAAAATATAGTTAACATAAAAGAAACCTTTAAATTGATAAAAAGAATGGCTTTTATAGGTGTGCATGAGATCGCCCTATCAACCTTCATTCCGATTCCGGGAAGCGATATATTTGAAGAACTCAGGGCAAGTGCCCGTGGCGGATTTCAGTTGACTGACGAATTCTGCCAGGCCCTTTTTTCGTCATTGTCACTGGGCAGAACAACTTCTTGGAACCGTAATTTAACAAGCAAAAAACTCCTGAATTTAAAAATGCGCGGCTTAGCCATGTTTTACTCTATTTCATATATTACAAGACCATGGAGGCTCGTAAAACTTATTATAAATTTATTTTCCGGAAGGCAGGAGACCAAGGTGGACCGCGTATTACAGGAAATGCTATACAAGCGTAAATAAGAACCTGATACGCCGGTACGTATTTATAATTATGCAAAATACCGCAACATTCTTTGTGACAGGCGCCACAGGTTTTATAGGCAAGAACCTTATAGAAAAGCTTGCAAGAGACGGGTTACTTGTAAGGTGCCTGGTGCGCAGGCGAGAGGACAAAGATTTATGGAAATATCCCGGGGTTACCACGTTCTTGGGGGATATCTTAGATAAGAAATCGCTACAATGTGCTACCCTACAAACGGATATATGCATACACCTGGCGTCCTTAATAAATTCTAATGACACGGCGATGTTTGAACGTGTTAACGTTGAAGGCATGTCAAACATAGTGAAAGCCTGCGTGGACAATCGTATTAAAAAATTTATATATGTAAGTTCCATTGATGCCGAAACCAATCCCTCGTCTTTGTACGGAAGGACTAAATTAGCGGCCGAAGAAATCCTGAAAAATAGTCCGCTATGTTATACCATCCTTCGGCCGACCGTAGTATATGGCAGGGGAGACCATAAGCATATAGCATCTCTTATAGACTTTATAAAACGTTCGCCTATAGTGCCCATGATAGGGAATGGAGAGTACAAAAGGCAACCCGTATATGCCGGGGATTTGATTTCTGTTATAAAAAAATGCGCCCAAACGGGACGTACAGATAGAAAAATATACAATATAGCGGGACCATACGCCTTATCCATGAATGAGATCGTCAGGTCTATCTCGGCCATATTAGGCAAGAAAAGAATAATAGTACACTTGCCGTTAACAATAGTTAAGCGCCTATGTTTGTTTCTTGGGAATTGGAGCAGTTTTATTCGGGACCATACGCAACAGATTTTGAGTATAGATAAAGATAAGGTGGCTGACATCGGTCAAGCATCCGAAGAACTGGGGTTTAAACCCCTCGATTTTAATCAAGCATTGAAAATAATGCTTGGAAAGGTGTGTTAAGAATGGATAAAAGAGTTTTAATTACGGGTGGAGCGGGTTTTATAGGTTCGCATTTATGCGACCTTTTTATCGGAAAAGGTTATTCTGTTATATGCCTGGATAACCTGGTCACAGGCACACTGGGAAACGTAAGGCACCTTATAAAAAACAAAAGTTTTAAATTTGTAAAACACGATATTACAAAATACATAACTTTAAAGGGCAAAATAGACTATGTTCTGCACTTCGCCTCTCCCGCCAGCCCGGTCGATTATTTGAAATACCCGATAAAAACGCTTAAAGTAGGCTCATTGGGAACGCATAATACTTTGGGCATTGCCAAGGCAAAAAAGGCTAAATTCATGCTCGCCTCTACAAGCGAGATTTACGGGGACCCATTGGTTCATCCGCAAAAAGAATCATATTGGGGTAACGTAAACCCAATAGGTCCCCGCGGAGTTTATGACGAAGCGAAGCGGTTCGCCGAAGCAATAACCATGGCCTATCATAAGACGCATAATATGGACACGAAGATAGTCCGCATTTTCAATACCTACGGCGAGAGAATGCGCCACTATGACGGCCGGGCGGTGCCCACATTTCTGGATCAGACATTGAGCAATAAACCGATAACCGTGTTCGGAAGCGGAAAACAAACAAGAAGTTTTTGTTATATAAACGATTTAGTAGATGGTATTTACAAGTTGGTAATGTCAGGGACAAATCAGCCCGTCAACCTTGGAAATCCGCATGAATTTTCAATTATGGAGCTGGCCCGTCTCATAATAAAACTTACGGGAAGTAAAAGCCAAATAATATTTAAAAAACTGCCTGTGGACGACCCAAAGATAAGAAAGCCGGATATAAGCTTGGCGAAATCAAAATTGAACTGGGAGCCAAAAGTAACTTTAAAAGAAGGGCTTATAAGAACGATAAGATACTTTAAGCAAAATGGAAAATCCGTATACAAATACCGATACCCGGTTTAGTCCCCCGACTTATCGATCCACGGCTGTCACCTCGTTTGCCTTGCCTTGCCAAAGGCAGGCAAACAGGGTGGCGAGCCCTGGGATAAGAGGAGTTGTGGAATAGGGAGGGAGCCCCGGCCGGGCCGGTGCTCCACAATTGCAATATAAAGCAATAGTTGTGCTATTTCCGCCTGAGCGTAATTAACCCGAGAATATATATCGTCACATATATCAAGCGATTTTTTGATGGCTAACATAAGTTTTATAACCCTTTATGACAAAGGGTGCCTGGGCGTCAGATATTTATCTTCCCTGTTAAAAGAAAAAGGGCATGCTTCTTCCATAATTTATTTGGGTAAGCACGAAGGGAAAATTAAAAGCAAAAAGGATGCCCTTGCGCCGGATGATAACTTATGGATCGGGGTTAACGAATACGGGAAGGACATAATAAGAAGCTATTCCGATCCGATCGGCGAAAACGATACCGAAATTTTGCTCAATCTTTTAGGCAGGCAAAAACCCGACTTAATAGGTTTTTCTTTGCGCTCGATGT
>JAFGLX010000129.1 GCA_016927795.1 Candidatus Omnitrophota bacterium | reverse complement strand
GTTATTCTGGCGGGCATAATTTTTTTACTTTCCGATATTCTGATAAAAATATTGGGCGTGGCGGGAACAAGGGCATTATCCAAAATCACGGCGCTACTTCTGGCTGCAATAGCAGTTATGCTTATAAGGCGGGGAATGCTTTATTTTATCTCTCCTTAAACACCCCTCCTTGCTACACCCTCAGCGTTTCCAAAAGCATACAGCACGATAAATGTTTAGCTGTAACTTCTTTATTTAAAGGTAGTTACGTAAATATATACAAAACCGGCCTTACTTTGCCGTATTTTCACAGACCACGATGCAACCCGGTGAAATATGGCGAAAAACTTTTTTCACACCCTCAAAAAAAATCTAAAAAGGGCTTGACAAACACACATTTATAGTGTATGAACATATACTCATATAGTTAAATACGGGAGGGAGGTGAGTTATGCGTATTAAGAAAGCCCGACAGATACTAAGAAGCTTCGCCGATGATACGCGCCTTAGGATTATAAATCTGTTGAGCAAGCAAGAGTTAAACGTAACGGAGCTCCATAAAATACTCGGGTCGAGCCAATCGAATATTTCCAAACACCTTGCACGCCTGCGCTTAACAGGGGTAGTCGGTGACTTTCGAAAAGGATTTAACGTTTATTATCATATATATGAACCCGAGAACAGGGCTCATAAAAAGCTTATTACCGCAATAATAGCAGGGCTCTCGGAACTTAAAATTTTTAAAAAAGATATAGTGAAACTTAACGTGATTAAAAAATTGGAAAAAGCGCGGATAAAAGGTAAAAAAAGAAAGGAGAATGAGTATGTTTAAATTTTTTGCGTTAGCGGCATTGTGCGTTGTTGTAAGCTGTTCACCGGTAGCGTGTTTTTCGCAGGAAGAGGAAGGGAACGAGGAGGGTAATGTAGAGTACAGTTATGGTTCGGTAGTTGACATAAAAGGAGACGCGAACCAGATCGTCATAAAAGAATACAACCTTGACAACGACGCGGAAGAAGACGTTACCTACTCTGTTTCTGCGGACGCGACTTGTGAAAATGTTGATTCGTGGAAGAACATAAAAAAAGGCGCTTATGTGGATATCGAGTATAACGTAAACGCGGACGGAGGCAAGATTATAACTTACATAGGCGTGTACGAACCTGAAGAAGAAGAAACCGCAACCGAAAGTGAAGCAGATTCGGTAGAGTAGCAAGGTATCTTATATGGCAAAAAAAGAGCTATCAAACGGCCTTAGAAAGTACATAAGGCGCCAGAAGGCTTTTATCAGAAAAACGTCAAAAAACAAAGCCGAAGAGGCGCGTTCGATAAGAGAGCTCCTGGATAGGTTCTACATTGCATAATGTAATAAAAAACGGAGTGTGCAAATGTGTTGCGATATATGCCCAAAATATCTGGAATGTGAAGAGAACAACACTTTAAAAGACGATTGTTGTAAACAGTGCCCGGATTACAATTATTGCATGGGTGAAGACAGTGCTAATACCGATAAGGAATATGGCGAAGACGAATAGTGTCTTTCAGCGTTCTTTTAACGCCACAGAGTTAAAGCCACGGAGATATTTATAAGCATGTAATCAGGGAGACAGTAAAAACCAAAAGTTAAGACGCGGTAAATCTCGTATATTTAAAAGATACGTGATACCGCAAGATTTAAAAAAGAGGCAACGCCATGAATGCAGATATGCAAGAGATTTTGCTGGAAGCAGAGGAGCCTCCGTCTAGTAACCCCAACTGGAACGACTGGAGGTGGCAATTAAGAAACGCCATAACAAAGATAAGCAAGCTTCATAAAGCATTCCCGTTTGATACGGATAAATTAGCCGTCCTGGATAAAGTCGCGTCCAAATACCCATTAGCAATCACGCCATACTATTTTTCACTTATCGACAGAAAGAACCCGAATGACCCTATCATGATGCAGTGCTTTCCCTCCCCGGAAGAGGAAAACCTGTATTTTCACATTCAGGATGACCCTCTGGGTGAGGAAAAGGATTCGGTGATTACGGGTCTCGTTCACCGCTACCCCGACAGAGCGCTTATTACGCTCACGGATATATGCCCCGTTTACTGCAGGCATTGCACGAGGAAAAGGGAATGGTGCAAAGGAAAATGGGTGAGGAGCGCCCGGGAACTTGAGGTTATTTACAGATACCTTTTGTTACACGAAGAAATAAGGGATGTGATTATATCGGGGGGAGACCCTCTTATTCTGTCAACGGGAAAACTGGAAGCTGTGCTGTATAACTTAAGAACAATAAAGCATATAGAAATTATAAGAATAGGCACGCGCTGTCCGGTAGTTTTACCGCAGAGAATAGATATAGAGCTTGTCTCCATGTTAAAAAAATACAGGCCGATATGGCTAAACACCCATTTTAACCATCCAAGAGAAATAACGGGGGAATCGGCTTCGGCCTGCGACAGGATACTGTGCGCCGGAATACCTGTAAACAATCAATCTGTCCTTTTAAAAGGAATAAACGATAGCACCGAAGTCATGACAAAGCTTTGCCAGGGGCTTTTAAAGATAGGGGTAAGGCCGTATTATTTGTTTCAGTGTGACCCGGTGAGCGGTACGGGGCATTTGAGAACCCCCATAGAGAAGGGGCTGGAGATAATAAAAGGAATGAGAGGATTTACTTCGGGGCTTGCCGTTCCCACTTTTGTAATAGACGGCCTTGAGGGCCAGGGCAAAATCCCGCTTCAGCCGGATTATTTCTTGTCACACGAAAAAGACTGCGTGATTTTAAAAGGATATAAAGGGGAAATATTCAGATATTATAACCCGAGAGGTTAATGCAATATGAATATAGGCATAACGTATAACTTAAAGGATGATGTATCACCAGGAGCTATTTTAGACAACGAGTTTTGCGAGGAATTTGATACCGGCGGCACAATAGACGCATTAATCCATGTGTTCGAAAAAAATGGACATAATAGCGTAAAGCTGGGTAGCGGTATCAAAATCGTGGACAAAATAAGAAGCGAAAAAGTGGATTTTGTCTTTAACATAGCCGAAGGATATAGCGGGAGGAACCGTGAATCCGGCATTCCGTCAATTCTGGAAATGATTAACGTTCCTTATTCAGGCTCTGATCCGTTAACGCTGGGCATGACGCTGGATAAGATCGTGGCGAAAAAAATAGCCTCCCAGGCGGGAATTCCTACGCCCAGGTACAAAGTTGTGAAAAGTATTGACGAACTTCCCTCGGTGGAAAACAAACTGTGGTACCCCCTTATAGTAAAACCGGCATGGGAGGGATCGAGCAAGGGGATATACAATTCCTCAAGGGTTTCGACAAATGCCGAATTGAAAGAAAGCGTCGGCCTTCTTCTCGGGCGCTACCGGAATCAGCCTGTTTTAATCGAAGAGTACATAGAGGGAAGGGAGATTACCGTGGGCGTGATAGGCAATGCCCGTCCGCAGATTATCGGAACCATGGAAATAATGAACAAGGCCGATTTCAGCGAAGACTTTTTTTATTCTTTGGAGGTAAAAAGGGACTGGAAGAACCTTGTCAGCTATGTTTCACCTCCGCGGTTAAATCCGATTTTAGAGAGGGCAATAAGGCATTGCGCAATATCGGCTTTTAAAGAGTTCGGGTGCAGGGACGTGGCCAGGATAGATTTCAGGGTGTCCAAACACGGCAGGATATTTATGCTGGAGGTAAACCCGCTGCCTGGACTTTCACCGGAATACGCGGACCTTGTGATAATGGCGAAAAAAAACGGTATACAATATAACGAACTTGTAAGCGCCATACTTAATCACGCGCTTTCAAGATACGAGAAGTCCGGAAGCGTAGCCAAAACCATATAAATTATGAAACAATATGATTTCGCTGTGAGCTGGAACAGCGGCAGCAAGGAGAACTTTATCAAGTGGGCCAGGAGGGAGTGTTCCCTTAAGGGCATGAAATTTCTTTTGGTTACGGAAAAAAACGTCGGCAGTGTGACCGACGACCTGGAAAAAGGCAAGCTTAAAATAAGATTTCTTCTTGATAACGAGGCCGATTATAACGACCAGAAAAATTTATTCGCAAGGCTCTGCTACGCCACAAAAGACATAGGCGGGTACGTTGTCTGCGATCCGGACGATGCAAGGGAGGCTTCAAACAAGGCTATTACGCATTATGACCTGGTAAAAGCCAATATACCCGTTCCCTATACGGTTGTCGTGCGAAATTGGGAACCGGATGATTTCAGTTTGGACAAAGACGAACTTAAACGTCTCGGCACCCCGTTTATCATAAAACCGGCTTCCGGCTTCGGCCAAAAAGGAGTAATCAAGAATGCAGAAGGGACTCTGTCGGAAATAGCGCAGGCAAGACATTTCAACCGCGGGGATGATTTTCTGTTGCAGGAGAAGATAGAGCCTGCAATACTAGATGGGCGCCAGGGGTGGTTCAGAATATATTTTTTATTCGGCGAGATTATACCCTGCTGGTGGAATACGGAGACAGGCGAGTATGTGCACCTGACGCTAAGAGACATATATTATTTCAGGCTTCTTCCCCTGGCCAGGATAGTTTCCGAGATAGCCCGCGTTACCAATATGGAATTTTTTTCATGCGAGGTAGCGGTTACAGGAAAAGGTAAAAGCAGAAGATTTGTAGCCATAGATTATGTTAATGACCAACCTGAACTATGCGTTCGCATGGGAAAGGGCGCCAGGGGTCCTGTCACCGAGGTAGTGCAGCACATAGCGGAAAGAACGGTTAATATCGCGTGGCGCATGTCAAAAGGCCTGCTTTTTGGTATATATCGCTCTATATGGCTTGCAAAAGCGAAATTAGAAGACGAAAGCATCTAGCCCACCCCATAAAATAGACTCAAAACTCAAAATGAAAAGCGAAAAGCTTATGTATCGCCTACGACGATTCTACATATAGTGTCCGCAGGACACCTAAGTTTTGACTTTTTAGTTTTGAATTTTACACTATCAAAAAATAACACTTTGCCTCTTGACAAAAGCAGAAAAAAAGGATATACTTATAGATGAGATTAAATATGTCTATTTGTTAGATTTGCAGGGGTGGCTAAAATGGAAAATGACTGCCTTTTTATATTTAGGGCTCTTTCAGATCTTACCAGGCAGGAGATACTTGAAATCCTGGCGGAACACGAAAGATGCGTGAATGAGCTATGCAAAGAATTCAACAAGATGACGCAGCCTACGATATCGCATCATTTGCAGATACTGAAACACTGTAACCTGGTAAGTTCAAGGCGCAAAGGCAAAATGATATATTATTCGATTAACAAGAAGGTATTAAGAAACGGATTCGAGGAATTTATTGCCAGGTTTAATATAGAAATGATGTAAATTTTTTTGCCTATACATATAGACGAATTTAAATATATTGATAAGTGAAAGGAGGTGAAAAGAAATGAGAAATTTACCGCTCGCAAGAAAACATTACGGTTTTATTCTTCCCGATACGGGCCTTGACAGACTCTTTGACGAGGCGTTAGGAGAGACTTTCATGTTCGGACCGGTAACGGGGAAACCGTTTTTCGTTGATGTCTATGAAAAAGACAGGAAAATAGTGGTAAAAGCCGAAATCCCCGGCGCAAAACCCGAGGATATAAAGCTTTCCGTAGACAGGGATATTCTTACCATAAGCGGCGAGAAAAAAGAGGAACACCAGACAAAAAAAGAGGATTACTACCATATGGAAAGTTTCTACGGCAGGTTTGAAAGAGCGATTGAACTGCCGGCCGAGGTTGAAGCCGAAGAAGCAAAAGCCGTATACAAAGAAGGAGTGCTAAAAGTAGAACTTCCAAGGACGAAATCCGGCAGTAAAAAGGAGATAAAAATAGAGATAAAATAAAACATCTAACTTATTATTTTTATCTATACAGAATTATAACGGTTTAGATAATTGTATCATTTTTGAGAGGTGATCTTTGTGAGATTAGATAAATTTACCTTAAAGACACAAAGCGCGATAGAAGAGGCTGTTAATTTAGCGAAAGACTATTCACAGCAGGAAGTCGGACCCTCCCATGTTCTTTTGGCAATGGCGCGCCAGGAAGACGGAATAGTAAAACCCATACTGGATAAGATGGAGGTAAATACAACTTCTTTCAACGAGGATCTGAATAATATAGTTTTGGAATATACTAGAGTGGAAGGAGAGTCGCCCAAAATATATTTTTCAAGCTTATTACATGAAATGTTAAAAGAGGCCCAGAAAGAGGCAGCCTCCTTTTCCGACGAATATGTTTCGAGCGAACACCTTTTTCTGGCCATCCTGAAAAGCGGAGATAAAAAACTTTCCGGCTTGTTTAAAAAATATGATATCACAAGGGAAAAGGCATTGAGAATTTTAAAGGATATAAGAGGCGTCCATAGAGCTACGGACGAAAACGCCGAGGATAAATACAAGGCGCTTGAGAAGTTCTCCAGGGATCTTACAGGGCTTGCCAGAAGCGAGAAGCTGGACCCTGTTATAGGAAGAGACGACGAGATAAGAAGGGTTATACAGGTTCTGTCGAGGAGAACCAAAAATAACCCTGTTTTAATAGGAGAGGCCGGTACCGGGAAAACGGCGATTGTCGAGGGCCTCGCGCGCAGAATAGCAAACCGCGACGTACCGTCGGCGCTTAAGGACAAGAGGATAATAGCTCTTGATTTGGGGGCACTGGTGGCGGGCGCTAAATTCAGAGGGGAGTTCGAAGAGAGATTAAAAGCGGTGCTCCACGAGGTGGAAAAATCAAACGGAGAAATCATACTTTTTATAGACGAATTGCACACGCTTGTAGGCACGGGCGCCCAAGAAGGGGCCATAGACGCCTCAAATATGCTTAAACCCGCGCTTTCAAGAGGAGAGTTGAGATGTGTCGGCGCTACGACGCTTGACGAATATAGAAAATACATCGAGAAAGACAAGGCGCTTGAGAGAAGGTTCCAACCGGTCATAGTCAGGGAACCCACTCTCGGGGACACTATATCCATATTGAGAGGGCTTAAGGAAAGATATGAGGTATATCATGGAGTAAGGATAAAAGACAGCGCTATTATAGCGGCCGCAACTTTATCCGATAGATATATTACGGACCGCCGTCTTCCCGACAAAGCCATAGACCTTATAGATGAAGCGGCGTCAAAGCTAAAGATAGAAATAGACAGCCTTCCGGCGGATATTGACGCGCTGGACAGGCGCATTGTCCAGCTCGAAATAGAAAAACAGGCGCTTAAGAAAGAGAAGGACCGCGCCTCGAAAGAGAGGCTGGAAAGGATAGATAAAGATATGTCGCTTCTTAAAGAAGAGTCGTCTTCGGCGAAGGTCAGGTGGAGAAACCAGAAAGATATAATAGAAAACATAAGGAAAATAAAAGAGGAAATGGAGAATTTAAAACTGGAAGAATCACGCGCCGAACGCACCGGCGATTTAGGAAAAGCCGCTGAGATAAAGTACGGCAGACTTGTGGAGCTGGCGAAAAAAATTAAAGAAGAGAATGATAAATTGGCCGGGCTGAAGAACGGCAACGAAATCCTTAAAGAAGAAGTAAGCGGTGAAAATATAGCGGAAATCGTGTCAAAATGGACGGGTATACCGGTATCGAAATTGATGCAGCAAGAGGTGGAAAAACTTATTCTTATGGACGCTTATATTAAAAAAAGGGTTGTGGGCCAGGACGAGGCGGTTCGGCTTATATCAAACGCCATAAGGCGTTCAAGAAGCGGTCTTAGCGATCCCAAACGGCCCATAGGTTCTTTTATATTCGTCGGCCCCACGGGTGTCGGAAAGACCTACCTTGCCAAGAACCTGGCGTCGTTTCTATTCTACGACGAAAAAGCGCTCGTGCGCATAGACATGTCTGAATACATGGAAAAGCACGCGGTAAGTCGTCTTATAGGCGCCCCGCCGGGCTACGTAGGATATGATGAAGGCGGACAACTGACAGAAGCGGTAAGGAGAAGGCCGTACAGCGTAATACTTTTTGACGAGATAGAAAAGGCCCACCCCGATGTATTTAATGTCCTCCTGCAGATTCTGGATGACGGGCGCCTGACTGACGGCCAGGGCCGCGTAGTTAATTTCAAAAACACCATCATAATAATGACCTCCAACATAGGAAGTGGTATAATACAGGAGATTAACGATGAGGGGCTTATCAAGAGCCGGATAAACAGCCTTTTAAAAAGCAACTTTAAGCCGGAATTTCTTAACCGTGTGGACGAAGTAATAATCTTTAAAAAACTTAAAGAAGAGGATATAAGAAAGATTGCCGGTATAGAGCTCGATGAGCTTAAAAAGCGACTGGCTGAAAAGGCGATAAAGATAGGTATAAACGACAGCGCCGTAGCGGAGATAGTCAAGGAAGGATTCGACCCTTCCTGCGGAGCGAGACCGCTACGACGGCTCATTCAACAGAAACTGTATGACGGCATAGCGTTAAAAATTCTTGACGGCGAGCTCGGGGAAGGCTCGGAAGCCTTTGTCGAATACGACAAGAAAAGCGATAGATTTGTTATTATGAAGAAGGTGCGCGAAAATGTCAAATAAAGATTATTATAAAATACTTGGTGTTGCGGAAAGCGCGGGGATAGAAGAGATTAAAAAAGCGTATAGAGGCCTCGCGCTGAAATATCATCCGGACAGAAACCCGGGTAACGAGAAAAGCGCCGAGGAGCGTTTTAAGGAGATATCCGAAGCCTACTATGTCCTGAGTGACGAAAAAAGACGCGGTGAATACGACGATTTCAGAAAAGGATACGGCCGCAAAGTATACGGCGGCGAATTCAGAGGCGCGGAAGGATTCGATTTTGAGGAAATTCTGCGGCATTTCAGGGGCTCCGGGAGTTTTACGGGTAAAACGCAAAGAGGGTTTTCAAACGACACAGTTTTTAGCGACATTTTCGACTTATTTCGGCATATGGGAAGCAGCGCCGAAGAAGAAGAGTATGTTTATGGTAGAGGCCCGGCAGCTGGGTTCAGAAACAGGGGAGAAAATACGGATATAAACGCGGTACTTACAGTCTCCGAAAATACAGCCAGATCCGGAGGCGAGGTTCTTTTTAAACATAACGGCAAAAAAATAACCCTGAAAATAAAACCGGGTACCCGCCCGGGACAGAAGTTAAGAATAGCTTCGCAGGGGAATATATGTTCTTCCTGCGGCCATAGAGGGGACTTAATGGTTACTATTAGGATAAGATAGTTAACGTTGGAATAAAAGAAACTCAAAACTCAAATCTAAAAACGCAAAACCGCAGTTTTTAGCTTTGCGATTTGAATTTTAAGTTTATGTATTCGTGCCTATACCATCCAAGCAAGCCCTGTTTGTACTTAATATTCCTTGACAAAAATTACCGGCTTTGTTATACATTAAGTATAGATTTTATTGTTTAGAGAGGGCTAAAATGTCAAAAATACTCCTGTTTTTAATAAAACCGTGTTTATTGATAGCGTTTTTCGTGTTTCTTTCCGGCTGTTGCAGGCTGGAACACCTTGTTGATTATGTCGAAGGGATATACGTAAACCAGCCCGCAGAAGGTACGGGGGGCAGGTATATAAGGGTTTTTGATTCTCCCCGGGATGTTTGCTACGATAAAGTGCTGGATATACTGAAAGAAATCAAAGTCCAGGTGCGCCATAAAAGCACAAAAGAGAAGAGCATTCTGGCGTGGTATTTTAACAATATCTACGGCAACTGTATAGATACGACAAAAGTCAGTATTTTTTTTAAAGAATTGACGCCCGGAAAAACGCAGGTCGATGTGGCTTGCGGTAACTATGATTTGGCAAAATTCGCGTCAGATGAGATATTTTCCCGCCTTGAAAAACAACTTTCTAACGGCAAATAGACGTCTAACGGTTAAAAACTGGATTTTACTAACATGCTGGAGTGGTGGAGAAATATCCCTGGGCACATAAATCCCGTGGTCTTTTCCATAGGCCCGTTAGAAGTCCGCTGGTACGGTATAATGTACGTCGCGGCCTTTACCATAATCTACGTTCTTGTCCTGCGCAGAATAAGGACCGAGCCCTTCCGGTACAGCAGGAAGACGATAGATGATTTTATGGTTTGGGCCATTCTGGGGGTTCTCGCCGGAGGCAGGTTAGGGTATATTCTTTTTTATAACCTTAAATACTTTTTGACCAATCCGGTAGAGATGTTTTTGCCGTTTAGTTTTTCGGGCGGTTTACATTACACCGGTATTTACGGCATGTCTTATCACGGCGGCGTCATAGGCGTAATTTTTTCATCCGTCCTGTTTTGTCGCAGAACTAATATAAATTTTTGGGACATGGCGGACCTATTCGCGCCTGCGGTACCATTAGGCTATACTTTCGGCAGACTCGGGAATTTCATTAACGGCGAGCTTTACGGCAGGGTTACCGGCTTTCCGTGGGGAATGTATTTTCCTTTGGACTCTACACATAAGTTGCGGCATCCGTCACAGCTTTACGAAGCTTTTTTCGAGGGTGTAATTCTTTTCATAGTCCTTTGGAGCGTAAGAAAAGTAAAATATTTTAACGGTTTTCAATTTTCTCTGTATATAATAGGTTATGGATTAACCAGATTTTTTGTGGAATTTTTCCGCGAACCCGACGGTCAAATAGGCTTTGTAGCGTTTTCTTTGACTATGGGACAGGTGCTCTGCCTTTTTATGGTGCTGGCGGGCGCGGTAATTATGCTGGCAAGGTTCCCAAAAGCTTAATTGTCCAGAAGGAGGCATCATGAATATTAAAGATCTGGAAACATATGCGAAAAGAAATTTTGATAGCGCGATATGTCTTATAGGCGTAATTCCGTTCACGATTTTTATTTACCTTCTTGTGGTACAACTCGGTTCTATAGATATATTGGTCGGTTACACCGGCTATATAATGCTCGTCAGCATGTCCCTTATTATCCTTGGTATAGCCATGGCCAGGAAGATGTTGTGGGTTCTCATAAACCGCATATTTGAATTCAACAAAAACGTCGTTGACCTGCAGAATGAGCTTGTG
>JAFGLX010000128.1 GCA_016927795.1 Candidatus Omnitrophota bacterium | reverse complement strand
GTCAAATCTGCCACCATGCCTAAGTTTGCTCGTTTTCCAGGGCGGAACCGTCAGGTTGCGCTCCGGGCACATTGACGGAGTTTCTGGTTATCCAGTTTAATATGGCCTCCATTACCTCGCTGTTTATGGCATAATGTTTTACTGTTCCCCCCTGATCTATGAGGTCGCCCAGAAAATGTCCCAGGTTGCGAAAGCCAAGCGAATCGAACGAGTTATAACCCGATTCCTGCATTATTTTTTCGATGCCGGTTATATAAGCGGGTGAACCGAACCGGTCTTTTTTGCCGTATATAAGCAGTACGGGTTTATCGGTTATTTTTTTGAAATCCTCAAAGGGATTAAAATTGAGGAGTTGAGACATCTTTTTAACATAGACACGCCTGCCCTGAATGAACGCGTATTCCTGTTTTGAGTTTTTCACACATTCTAGCGTCTGTGTGTTTGATTCGTCCAGTATCTTCTGAAAATTTTTATCCATTGCGCTTCTGGTTTTTATATTAGCGAGAACATTCTCGCATTCAAAATCCATTATGGGTAGAGGGCGTAAAGGCGCAAGCAATATAATTCCTTTTACCGGATATTGCGTAAAGTCAAGCATAGATAGATAAGAGCATGCTTCGGCGTGCGTTACTACAAAAATTCTATTTCCGTCTACCTTCTCATGGCTCGCCAGAAATTTCAATGCGTTTTTTATATCTAGAGCATAATCAGTGACACTCGCGGACGTGCTGTCACCCTGCGATTTTCCTATCCCCCGCTTATCGAAGCTCAAGGTGATATATCCGGCACGCCCTAACCCGGCGCTTATGTCGGTGTAAAGTCCGGCGTTTTCCCTGTTGTATACGCCGTCCCCGTCAATAAGAAGCGCGGCGGGCATTTTTTCTTTCTTTCGAGGCATTGACATTGTCCCCGAAAGGGCTATGTCGCCTGAAGGAAACAGGATTTCTTTTTTTTCGCAATAAGGTTCCTCCGGCGGATAATCACGCATGGAAACATTGTGTACCGTTAGAACTTTCTGCGCTACAAGGCCGTCGCTTTTAATTTCCAATCGCACTATTTCCCGGTCCGCTTTTGAAACCCATATATAAATGAGGGGTAGCGTTTTTGCTTTTACCATTATGCATTCGGTTTTTACTCTTCTTGGGCCCACTTTAAGGTATTCGTCTTTTACCGACCTCAGGATAACCTTGCATCTTGCAGGAGGCAACCTCCCGTAAGAGCAGTATAGGGAGTTGAAAGACTGCGCTCCACCCATCGTAAAATTATATATATCCAAAAAAGGCATGTACGTGGATATCTGGCGCTCGTTAAACAGCGATATGTATTTTGTTATGGGGATATCGGAAACCGCATAAAATTTGGACTGGACCAGGGACAAGAAATCAAAAGTCTTATTCTTGTTTCTTATATACGTGAACTCGTTTATAACTCCGAAATTGGTGCACTCTTTAAGGTATTTATCCAGATTATAATCTTTGCGGTTTAAGACTATTTTTTCCGATATAACGTTTGAATTAATCTCTTTTGGGAAGCGACTCAGTGATTTATATACAACCTTGTCCTCGGTCAGGTAGCGGTCTACTTTTATATACCCTACCGCTTCACCGTTATAGGATACCTCATAAATAAGACTTCGGTGTTTCTCTTTTTCGAGAAAAACGAACGTAAACACTACAAGGGCGATGGTGATAGAGACTGTTAACACAAGAAAGAAATAGAGCTTCCTCATTTTATGTCAATCCCCTCTATCCCATAGTCCAATTTTAAAGGCGTCTTTTCCAATTTCGCAAATTTCGATTTGGATTTTAGAAACAGCATTACCGCGGACGGGCAGTTTCTCAGAATATGTTTGAAAGAAACCGAATCTCCCTCTGTCAGGAAATTTTTTGTGTTGCTGGCCAACTCCCCTATATTCACAAGCGATTCAAGGTCTACGCCTACAGGACAGAATGTGTCGCTGTACATCGCGCGTTGCTTTGAATCATAAAAAACCACTTTTAGTTTCAAGGAGTATATCTTTTTATTGGACGTGTTTTTTATGGTGCCGAGAACAACCGGCTTGCCTTTAAAAATGCCGTCCTTTTCTATTTTTGCCTGAAGTTTTATCTGTATGTATTTGCCGAAGATGTCGGCGTTTAAATTGTAAAGCGCCATGCGGTAATTCCAGCTTATCTTTTTTTCTTTCCAGCCGAGGTAGACGTAATATCCGAGCAGTGTAAGTGCCAAGACGGACGAAATTATAAGCGAGGAAACCAGTATTACTAGCGTAGTCCTTGGGCTAATGCGCATTTTGGAAACCGTCCTTATAGCAGGGGTTTTATCTGATTTGAGTAAGTCGCTCTTACGGAATTGAAAAAATCAATGTACCCCTTTGTTTTAAAATCTGGGTACGACCATTCAACCGGATGGAAAGTTTTGTCCGAAAATAGTAATTCTATATCCGCGTATATGCCGCTTTCTATGTATATGCGGTGGCTCCTCGGTTTTGTTGTGAATAATACCAGCTTGGTTAAGGAGACGTAACCCGGGTCTATGTTTATAGCGCGCTTTAAACGACAGGAAAATTTTTTTTCTAGCTTATTCGTGAATAATTTTATTCTGCATTGCCGGTCTAGCGGTATCAGGCTTCTGAAACTCAGGAATTTACGCTTCAGGTTCTCGCCGAGCTCTTCCGCATAATAGCGGGTGCAGGAAAAGTCAAGCGGTTCGGTTTCCCCGTCAATATCCCCATATTTTCTTTTTAGTACATTTTTGGCCGCATCAAAATGCGTTAATCGACAGGAAATAAGACCTACAATAAGTTTTACAGGAATATGTGCACGCGCCAGCCCCATCTATTTGTGGAGCCCCCCCGAGCAGCAGGTCCGAGGCTCTCTCTGTCGGAAAAACATATCATCTACCATATTCACTGCGGGCTGATTACAGCTGTTTGCTTATATAGGCGAACAGCTTTTCCTCGTCGCCCGGCTGTATTTTATAAAATTTTATTCCTGTATTGAACGACCTTTTAGACGGTACACTATCTTCCCCGCTTGCTTCGTTAGACCAGATAATTTCGCCGTGCGCCTTTATGTGATGTTTGTGCTCGGGTATTTTTATTTCCATGCGTATCGGCATTCCCTTTTCGAATTTTTCATGCAGTACCAGCCTTATGCCAGTTGTGGATATATCCACGCTTCTCGCGTTATGCATTTTACCGTTTATCGCATATTTTACGCCGAGAGCGACATTGAGCCGGTCGGCGCTGCGGCGATTTTTACCGTCCCAATAGCCCTTCACCTTTACCGGTTTTATCTCGGCTTCGCTTCTTTTTCTTTCGTCAATGATAACGGTTGACAAAATCATTATCAGAATAACCGCTGTCAAGAGTTCGACTACGAGAAGCAGCATTAATTCTCACCCTTTTTGTTTATGTAATCAAGCAACAATTCCCTGTCTTTGCTTGAGATGTTATCGAAAAATATGGCTATATCATAATGAACTATTTTATCGTCCACTATTACGGGATGCTCTCGCACCACGACCCCGTCCGTTTCGATTTTTACGGTTTGCGCGTGTTTATGCACACCTTTCTTGAATTTGGGTATTATAAGGATAACCTTTATTCTGGAAAGCAGAGGTATTTCATTTTCTACCTTACAATATACCCCTGAGGCGCTTATATCAAGACTTTTGGTGATTATGTCAATATTGCCGGATTTTACCTTTAGCGAAATACCCTCATCTTTTAGCCTGGGATATTTTCGTTTGTCGCCCTGGTTTTTTTCGGAATCCGTTTTATCCACTTTATGTTTAGACATGATATGCCCTCCTAACCCGGTGGCCAATTAAAACTTCTGCCGCCTAAAAGATGCATATGCAGGTGAAAAACAATCTGTCCGGCGTCCTTATTACAATTAATAACCAGCCTGTATCCCGAACTTTCTATACCCTTTTCCCTTGCCAGCTTTGCCGCCACAAGACACAACTCACCCATAAGAATCGCATCGTCCTTGCGAGCTTCCGATACGCGCTCTATGTGTTTTTTTGTAATTATCAAAAGATGTACGGGGGCCTGCGGCTTGATATCCTCAAAAGCCAGAATATTTTTGTCGCTATAGACTATCTTAGCCCCAATCTTGCCATCTATTATATTACAAAAAAGGCAGTCGTTCATTACATATGATTATATCAATAAAACTACAGTTTGCAATATATTTTATTCCTAGACAGGCCGTTAGGCGGGAATGTTTTCATTTGTAGATATGTGTCGAAAAACCTAAATGCAATAAATAAGGATGTGCGGCTTATTAGAACATGAGATATGTATACCTTAAAATAAAAAGCGCACTAAATGCGAGTAATAACGGGTGCAGCTCCCTTCTTTTGCCGGAGATCAGTTTTAGTATGGCGTAAGAAATAAAACCGAAAGAGATTCCCTCGGTTATGCTGAATCCGCAAAAAGGCATCACGACGATAGTTAAAAACGACGGTATCGCTTCCGTATAATCGTCCCATTCAATCTTTTTGACGCATCCCATCATCATGCATCCCACAATGATTAAGGCCGGTGCTATAACGGGGTAAAGATATACCCCGTCTTGTTCATAGCCGGTTCCTATCATTGCTACAAGCGGTTTAAAAAAGAGGGCGGCAATCATAAAAATACCCGTCACTATATTGGATAGACCTGTCTTGCCGCCCTGGGATATGCCCGCAGCGCTTTCAACGTAGCTCGTTACCGTAGATGTCCCGAGAATCGCGCCTACGCATGTAGCGGACGCATCAGACAAAAGCGCCTGTTTTACTCTTGGAAAACCGTTATTTTTTATGAAACCGCCCTTTTCACCTATGCCGACAAGGGTCCCTACGGTGTCAAACAGGTCGAGAAAAAAGAATACAAAAATAAGTTCGAGAAAACCTATGCTGAAGGCCCCTTTGAAACTTAGCTTCATGAATGTGGGAGAAATGGAGGGTATTGCGCTAACCGTGCCCTTGTAATGGATTATGCCGGACGCAAACCCCATGCAAGCGGTAAGAAACATGCCAACCAATATAGCCCCTTTTACCCTAAGTACCAGAAGAGAAGAGATCGCAAACAGGCCGAATATTGAAAGAAGTACAGGCGGTGTATTTAATTTACCCAAAGTGACATAGGTGACCGGATGAGTCGCGGTTACACCCGACCATTCAAAGCCTATAAAAGCTATTAAAAGCCCAATACCTACGGCAATGGCGTTTCTTAGGGACAGCGGTATGGCTTCTATGACCCGTTCGCGCAATTCAAGGGAGGAGAAAATGACAAATATTATGCCGGAGATAAATATGGCGCCCAACGCCACCTGCCAGGGCTCAACCGTCGATTTATTGCCCAAAATCGCGGAAATTATAGGGCAGGCGACAAAAGCGAAATACACGTTGTGCCCCATCGCGGGCGCAAGAGCTATGGGGTAGTTTGCGAGTACGGCCATTAAAAAACATGCCAGCGCGCTTGCCAGGCACGTGGCCGTCATTACCGCGTCAAAATCCATTCCGCACTTGGAGAGTATCGTGGGCTGGACAAAGATGATATACGCCATCGTCATGAACGTAGTGACGCCGGCGACAAATTCCGTCTTTATGGTAGTGCCAGCCTCTTTTAATTTAAAAAAGCGTTCCAGAAAAAAGGCGAAATTCATCTTTTTTAGCGGATTTTTAGGAGCTCTTTTTTTGAGAGGCCTCCCCTTCCTTGGCGGAGTTTGCTTTTTCCCTTGCCTCTTTCTTCGCTTTTTCCCAGCAGCCTTTACCGCAATAGTAGTTATTTTCCCGATAGTACCATTTCTTCTTGATGCTTTTGCTGCACACCACGCACTCTTTCGGTCTTTCCTTTTTTTTCGGTGTTTCTTCGGTCTTGCCTTGAGCCGGTTTATCTGGCTCTTTTTTCGCAGACGCGTTCGCCGGGTCTTCCGAAGGTGTATTTTTCCCGGCTTCGGTTTGCCCCACCTTTTTGGCCTCTTCTACGACCGGGACCGCAGTACCGTTTGCCGCCGGGGTATTTTCCTTTGCCGGTTGCGCCTTTTCGGGGGTTTTTTCCACCTCATCCGGCTTGTTTTGTTTTTGCTCTTCCTGCTTCGGTTCCTGATTTTTTTTCTCGTCACTCATTTTTTATTTTTTGTTTTGAAATTTGGCGATGTTTATTTATAAGATACAAAAAAGAGGAACGGAACTTTTTATCCATTCCTCTTTTTTGTATCTTCAAACGAAGTCAAACGAAGTTTTATTCGCTAAATACATATTCTGGTTCTAGCACTGGTGCGTAGTCCTGTGGTATCGGGAACGGGAATGTGATGGTCTCGTATACTCCAGCACCTGTTCTGACGATGGCCATTCCGACGCCTTTCACCAGACCGACTGTAATACCAGAAAGTACATTATCCTCAACACTCGTGTCGTAAATATTTTTTGGAATTTCAACCCAACCCGTCAATACGTTTGCCAAGCCTCGAGCTAACTTTTTGCCCATGTCTTGCGCAAAACATGTGGTTGTCAAGCTGAAAACCATTAACAATGCTACACAAATTATAATACCTTTCTTCATTCTTTGTCTCACCTCCTTTACATTTTTATTCTTTGTTTATGAAGTATATCATAATAAAAATTCTTTGTCAACCCTGTTAGGAAATAAATTTTGGACTTCCCGGCGTATTTGGCCGTAATTTTTTTAAGACGTGCCGGCGTTTTCTATTTCAACCTCCACTATCTGGTTTATTCTATCGGCGCTCTCCCTGTCTATATCGACAAACTCTATGCCGGTATCATATAAAACGGCGCCCCTATGGCTTGGATCGTGTTTTCTTACTACCCATACGACTGTGCCGCTGCACTTTATATTTGCCGGCATGCCGTTTTCCAGGTCTATCTCTAAGCTTACGCCCTGAAAAAGACCCAGGTCTTCGTTAACGATAACACAAATCCCGCCTACACCTATATTTTCCGTTATGGTGGAAATGCTTTTGGCGGAGTCTTTCGTCCGGATATGTATTACGCACTTATAATGCACACGCGGAAATTTTCTTCTGTTTATACCATCCCACATATAACCATCCCCTTGTTTTGCATGCCACGATTATAGTACATAAAAAGTACGAAAAGCAAGAACTTTTTTCGGTAATGCCGCTTGTGTCTGCAGCGTTAAAACGCGGCGCCAAAGACATGAAGAGCACAAATATGCCGCGCAGTCAAAAGCCGCTCAGGATAGTTTTGCACCCACGCCGAACATGAGTATGCCAGGGCCCTATCCGACTCAAACAGGAGGGTTGATTTCGCTTTACAAAAGGCGTATTTGTTACTATAATAAAAAAACCGCTTGATAAAGCTCTTAAACAGGGATGGGCAAATGTATTTAAACTTTTACGGCTTGAAAGAAAACCCCTTTAACGTTACAAGCGACCCCCAGTTTCTTTATTTCAGCAAGTCCCACGAAGAGGGACTCTCGCACCTTTTGTACGGAATAAAAGAAAAAAAGGGTTTTCTGGAGATTACCGGTGAAGTAGGGACCGGCAAAACCACTCTTTGCAAAGCCCTTTTGCGCGAACTGGATAGCGGCTTTAAAACATCTTTTATACTTAACTCGAGTCTTTCGGAACCGCAGCTTCTGGAAGCGATCGTGGAGGATTTCGGCATAGGATTCCGCCGTCGCACAAAACTTGCGCTCATGCGTCAGTTAAACAATTTTCTGATGGAACAGGTTAAAAGCGGAGTGAATTGCGTGCTTATACTGGATGAAGCCCAGAACTTGAGCCTGTCCGCGCTGGAGTCGATAAGGTTGTTATCCAATCTGGAGACCGACAAGGAGAAGCTTTTTCAGATCGTCCTTGTGGGCCAACCCGAACTGCGGCGCAAGCTGGATTCGCCTCTCTTGCGGCAACTGCGGCAGAGGATAAGTGTGCGATTTCAGGTAAGCCCGCTGGAGAGAAACGAAATACCGAATTACGTATATCACCGTCTCCGCGTCGCCGGCTCCACCGGCTATATTACGTTT
>JAFGLX010000127.1 GCA_016927795.1 Candidatus Omnitrophota bacterium | reverse complement strand
CGTTAATGTCAACCGGATAATTGAAAAATAGTTTAGTACTATATTTTGCGCTTAAAATACTTTAAAACCATTCTGCGACCAAAGCATATCCAAGAGAGCTTTCCATTTTTTTGTGCCAACGCGGTTTGTAATTTCCTTTCGAATCCCAAAAACGCGGCCATTTTATGACAGGTTCCACTTTTCTATCCTTAATCAAGTTTTCTCTTTCTTCACTATTTATTCTTTTTCTTTTTTGGCGTTTATTCAGACGCGAATACGATAAGAGAAACGATCTTGATTATCGTAATAAAAAAATGGCGAGGTTGATACTGCTTGCTTTTTTCGCGGTTGGCAGCGTTTTCGATTTATACAACCTGTTTTACATTTTTAAATTCGTACACTGGGGAGAGATGTACGTGCATTATATAGGCTCGAAATATTATAAAGAGCTCGGTTATTCCAATCTTTATAACGCCACTGTAGTGGCGGACGCGGAAGGCAAAAACCTCATACCGGATCATCAGCGCCTCACGGATCTTAATACCTACCGTTATGTCCGTAAAAAAGACGTTCTGCGGGATAAGGAAAAATATAAAGCCCCTTTTTCCCGGAGGCGCTGGGAGGAATTTAAATCCGATACGTTGTTTTTTCAAAAAAGTGTCAACCCCGTTTGTTTCGGCACGATCCTCCTGGACCATGGTTACCACGTTCCTCCGACCTGGAACGCGACAAGCCATATTATATCCAGCCTGACTCCGGTAAAATATGTCTGGCTCCTGCCGAGATTGGACTTGATCATACTGGCTGTTATGTTCTGGTTTATCTACACTACTCTTGGTGTGGAGATGATGCTTGTGACGCTCATATTTTTCTCTCTCAATTTCCTATCTTCATTTTACTGGATAGGAGGCTCCCTCTTGCGCTACGACTGGTTTGTATGTTCTGTAATTGCGCTTTGCATGATATACAAAAACAGGTATAGAGCGGCCGGAGCCTGGTTGTCGTATGCGGTAATGGTGAGAGTATTCCCCATATTTTTCGCCTTGGGACTTTTTGTAAAAGCGGTATTTGAATTCATAAAGCGCGGGAGGATACCAAAAAGATATCTGGATTTTTTCGGCGTGTTTCTGGCGGGATGCCTTATACTTTTCTTTTACGGTTTTATTAACTCAAGAGGCATAGACAGTTGGGCGGAGTTGGCGAGAAAACTGAAATTGCATAACGAAAATGTGTTTACGAACAGTGTGGCCGCGAAAATGCTTTTTATACGCGATAATACCAGCTGGAAGACTCCGCTTGCGTTCCATAAGGCCTACGGCAATACTGAAATAGAGCCTTTTGAGCTGTTTATAGACGCGGTTAAAGCGGCTTTTCACAGGCATCGGCATATGTTCCTCCTCTTTGCCGTATGCAGCATGATATTGTTTTCCATTATGGCTGTACGGGTAAGTGACGCCAAGGCTTTCGGGTGGGGAACGTTTTTGCTTTTTGCGCTTACATGCCCTACCAATTACTACTATATTTTTCTTATGCTTTTGGTTATAAACTTCTATGAAGACAGGATTAATTTGATCAATACCGCGAATATAGCTTTACTTTTTTTGCTTCAGATAACAGGGTATATAGTAGATAATCGTATGGGTCATTTCTATCTTGGGATACACTATACGTTGAGCGTTTTTATTCTTTTCTATTTTGTTTACCTTGCCATAGCCGAATCGATACACCTTCGTATCCCTCCCCGGAGCGAACCGGATAGAAAGTTTTAAGCCTCGCCGCGGCGCATTTTTTTCTTTTTTGCAAAGACATAAATAATGCTTTTTAGAAAAAGCGTCTTAAGCACGTGGGTATATCTTTTTATAAGCCTTTCTTTTAACTTGATTTCTTTTTCTCCCCTCAATATCTTTACCGCTTTTCCGATAACTGTTCCAGGATCTATATAGCTGCCGTTAACCCTGGCGTTATCCGCTTTTTCAAAAAAAAGCAATTTTCCGTCTTTTACCCTCTTATATATCAGCCTGTGGCAGACAAATGTTCCTTTTTTATAAAAACAGATTAGTTCGCCGATTTTTATCCGCCTTGGGGGTATTTCCAAAATAAACAAAAGGTCTCCCGGCCTAAGAAGCGGGTGCATACATGCCCCGTCAAAAACGGCTATTTTGTATTTCCCGAATTTTGCGCCAAAACCGCAATTGTTATTCAATTAGACCCCGTTTTTTCAGCTCTCCGAGAAACCTGTCCAGATCTTTTTTTATCCTGTTTTTCGCGACCTTCGGATATTTAAGGCATAGGGATTTCAAAATTTCATCATATCTTTCTTTTTTTTCTATCATTTCCCAGATAAATGCGCCATTTTCGTTAAGTGTCCTGATATTGGCGTCCTCCGGGGTAAAAATGAAAGCGTCTTCTTCCTCTTTTCTGAAAATCAGGTCTTTTCCTTTTTTAACTCTCAACTTCTTCATTGTACCTCCTTTTGATGGAAAGATGCACAAACGGTTAATGGTAATTAATGACCGTTAATAATAAATTATCATATCATAATGTAGGCGCGACTCTGGACCTGCCTTTATTTCATGCAGCAGGTCCATCACTCTTGCTTTATTTTCCTTTTAGGCATCCCTTTATCTGAAGTAGAAGGGATTAGCCTGGACTCAGGAAATAGGCCCTGTTTATAGCTTTCCTGGCAAAACCAGAAAGGCGCGTAAAAATTCTTATCCCTGTAATAGACCTCGGCCCTGCAACACCCCAGGCATATTTTCTTAAAAATACATTTTGAACACACGCCCTCTAATCTGTCGGGTACATGTTTTCTTAATTCGTTCAATTTTTTATTTTCGCGCCAAATCCTTTTAAGCCCCCCCCGGTCGCGTAACGGTTTTCCGAACAAAAGCTCGTCAACATGGAAACCTATTCCGCATATCGAGATATTGCCGTCCGGAAGGACCCCCAGTATCCCGAATATATTACATTTGCCCCTTTTACCTATTTCTTTAAGGCTTAAAAAGGCCGGGGGCAAGTGTATGAAGATATCGTATTGAAATTTATTTCTTATACCGGGTAATATGTGGTTTTTGAAATGAAGTATCTCTTTAACGCCGAGGTTTTGCTTATCCTTTATAAGGCGCTTACCCTTTCCTACCGGCATTACAGGGTTTATTTTGAGACTGCTTACACCAAGGTCCTTGCAAAGTCCCGCCAGTTTTTCGAAATTCTCCACATTTCTCCTGTGCAGGCACGTTATGACCTGGGGATTGAATCCGGCTTTTACAAGGTTGCGTATGCCGTCTGTGGCCATGCGAAAAGCGCCTTTTACGCCGCGAAAAGAATCGTTAATCGAAGGATTACAGCCGTCCAGGCTTAGGGAGATAAAATCTACATTGTATTTTTTTAATAAAAGCGCTTTCCCCCTGTCTATTAGCGTGCCGTTTGTCTCGATACATATCTTTATACCGTTTTTCGCGCAGAATTCGAATACCTCCTCAAGGTCGTTTCTCAAAAGAGGCTCTCCCCCTGTAAGTTTTATATTCGCCAGACCGAGCTCCCTCGCCTCTTTTATGATTGAAATTATCTCCCCCGGTTTAAGCTCGTTTCCGGAAGCACCGGTATCATTGGAATAATACGGATTAATCCAGCAGTGCCTGCATTTAAGGTTACACCTGCCTGTAGGGTTTATATAAAGAGAATTTAATATATAATTTTTCTGCCTGTTTTTTTTCATATGCCTTTTAAAATCTCCGATAAAGAATCTGTCGAGTACACCGCGCATTTTGTCCTATCCAGGCCTTTTAAATCGCCGTTATTAAGGTAATAACCGGCGGCGCGGCAGCCTCCGTTACAATATTTGATAAATTGGCAATCGCGACATTCTCCGATACCACACAGTGGCACATCCCGCAAAGCGCGTATCCTGTTTAAAAGCGGGGAGTTCTGCCATATGTCGGTAACACTTTTATCTCTTATATTGCCCAATTTATATGTCCAGAACGCGGAACAGGGAATAGCCCACCCGTCATGGCGAATCCCGAGAGTTTTGGTTCCTGCGGGGCAGGCGCCGAAACTGCCCCTTTTGCCGTTTCCGGCTCCGTTTTTTTTAAATGAGCTCACAAGTTCCAGCATCTGCGGTAATGTACCATAAAATAGAAAATCCGCGTATTTCTTTTTGAGTTCTGCTATTTTTAACAAAGAAATCCTGTAAACTTCGGCCGTTAGGCGGATTTCTTTCTTATGCGTACGGGCGTAACCGCATTCAACCGCGTCACCGAAAGCCATGCCCTTCAAGCCTAAACCCCTTGACAGAGACACCATTTTATCCATTTCGGAAAAGTTGCGGCGGTTAATAATACATTTGAGAAGGCAGTTTATTTTCGCGGAACGGAGGAGCTTGATTCCTTTTAAGGTTTTAGCGAAGCTCCCCGCGCCTCTCTGCCAGTCATGCGTGGCTGGACTTCCGCCGTCTAAGCTTACCTGGACGTTTTTCAGATATTTAATACGTTTAAGGCGCGTGATTATTCCCTTATTCACCGTCGTGCCGTTTGTAAGTATCTGTATCTCGGCGGGAAAGGTTCTGATTCTGTCAAGTACCTCAAGAATGTCGCTACGCACGAAGGGTTCCCCGCCGAGTAATGATAATTTGAAAATCTTGCACTTTTTAAGTTCGTCAAAAAGCGCGAATAATTCTTTTGTCGTCAATTCCCCCCGGCCGTCAGTATCATGCGTTCCTTTTACCATGCAATGTTTACAGCGCAGGTTACATTTCCCTGTTACGGCCAATTCAATTTCAATAGGCGCTTTGGGGTATTTTATCATATCTTTTTCAAAAATTTTCTGTTTTTGGCAAAATGAAGTTCTGCGAAATTTATTCTATCTAAAAGCTTGTCAAGAAAGCGAAAGGCGTATTTTTGCAAAGCGTATCTCTGCCTCCAGGGAAATCCGTGTGGTATAAGATGCAGGGCTTCCCTTAATGACATCATCAGCGCCTTCGTCTTGCTTAAGGATTCTGTCGTGACAAAACCGGACTTTACAGGGAAATATATCTTGCTTAGCCTTACGGCTTTTTTAAAGTAGGAAACGCTTTTAAAAATAGGTTTTGTAAGCGGGAGGCCGTAAATAAGATAAACCGGGCCGCTTTTTTTAATGATTACCGAATCTTCGGATATGATTTTTGCTTTATGTTTCGACAGTCTCGATATGGTGCTTTTTCCCCCGCTGCTGGGGGCCGGAAAAATTAGGCCTCTTTTTTTGTAATATATGCCGGCGGCATGTATAAGTAAAAAGTTATGTTTTATCTGCAGCTGCACAATTTTCCTTATTACGCACCTCATGAAAAACGTCTCTGTCTTGCATTTATAATGTGGGATATTTACGACTTTTAAATTATACGCCGGCCCTGAGGCGCCTCTCCTTTTGATGCCGAACTTTCCGTATATCCCTTCGGCCTTGGCTATTTCCCTTTCCGAAAAACCTGAAATACGCATAGTAAAAGGTATATCGCATATGGTATAACGCAATATCGCGTGTTTTGGTCGTGTTTTTTCCATATAATAACCCTCTTTATACAATTCGCAGGATTGTAATATTACTTTCGCGAGTCAAACAAAGTGAAACCCCCCGGCCCTGCCGGGGCTCCCTCCCTCTTCCGCAACTACCCTTATCCCCGGGGGATTAAAAAAACGGCAAAAATGCATAAATAACCAAACGGACTGTATTGTCGCGACGCCAAAGATTTTGTCCGTGCGATAGTAACACTTATTCTTACTGTAGCGCCTATATCCTGTGTTTCGAGATTATTCCGTATATAAACTTCGATATACCGCTTAAAAACCTACGGCGGTAGGTCCTTTTGCCGATTTTTTCCTTTGGTGGAAATAGTATGTATAAACAACTTCTAAGTGAGTTCGTTTCCAAAATCTGAAATAAAAGATATTTTAAAAAGCGGTCTATAAATTTTCTCCTTCTGGAATTTCGGCTAAAAATTACGCGTTCGTCCGTCAAGCTGCCGATCAACAGGCGTTTAAAGACACCTCGTTCAAGTTCCTTCATAACACCGTCCGGAAGCGGCGTGCCTAAGAGTTTTTTTGAGAAAAGTAGGGCGGTATACAGCGAACCGGATATCCCGTATCTTTTAGCCTCTCCTGTGATTTTCTCCCAGCACAATGTGCCCTTGTCTTTTCTCACAAGCGCATCTATATCGCATATATACCGCAAACGGAGAAGGTGAGCGTCGCCCGTAAGATGGATCGAAAGATAAAGAAGAAGCTGATCTTCTCGTAAGCCATAATAAGACACTCCATCTCTTTGGCAGAGTTCTGCGTTTTCCCACAATTTTTTTACAATGTCATCATGCGCAAGTATATAAGGGCTTATGGTCCAGTGAAGGTCGACCGGACAGGATCCGCGCTTTGTGTAACTGTGCTGCCAAAAGCGCTCCGGTTCTGTCATGCCTGAATCGTAAAACGCGTATCCTGCTTTTTCCAGCAAAGCGGCGGCTTCGGACTTGTTCTTCTCTTCTACAAGAATATCTATGTCAGCGCTTGTCCCGCGGCCGGCAACGTCACCGTAAAGACAAAGAGCCATAATAACCCCTTTAAGCGGCACGGCAGGTATATTTTTCTCCTGGAACATCCGGAGGATAGAAAGCGTTTCCCTGTA
This sequence comes from Candidatus Omnitrophota bacterium, assembly GCA_016927795.1. Classification (GTDB taxonomy): domain Bacteria; phylum Omnitrophota; class Gorgyraeia; order JABMRN01; family RBG-13-46-9; genus JAFGLX01. The sequence continues at coordinate 3,419 of JAFGLX010000127.1, read as the reverse complement.
TTGAGCGTTCGCTTTTGCTGCCGTGTATTGATATGTCGTTTTCAAAATAGTGAGGATATATTCCGGGACTCGGGATTTTCTGCTTATTTCTTTCAGGGAATCGTAAATGACAGAACAAAGCCCCGTTCTTATTGTATTTTCCCGGAAAAACTTCCAATCAACGCCTTCGGCAATAAGCGCATGCGCCTTCTCTGAATTAAGGCGTATGCAGATTAGGATCAATTTTTCGGTATTGGAAATTAATCTTTTATTTCTTGGAAAATTCATTATTGCTACTTGAAAGAAGGTTGTCTTTTCGCGCAACGTCCAGTTCTTTTATGCTTTTTAGGCCTTCAATAAACCCGGCTATATCTGTCTTTATATAAAGAAGCGGGTTTTTTTTCGTATATTTGCCGATACCCTCAAAGAACGCGCTCAGCTTTCCAGCATGTGATTCCAGTATACAGCATATCTTTTCTGTCTCGGCAATAATTCTCTCAACGGCAAATATTCGCTCGGTTGGCACAGTACTGCTTTTTGGTTCATTGTTGCGTTTAATGTTGTATTTGATGTATTCTTTTTTTCTTTTGGGGCGCACTATGGCTATTACATATCGCGGATCATATGCTTCATACATGCACTTCAATACATCGAATGAGTTATTTAACTCGTAACGCAGAGACCTGGTAGTATGGCATCTATTGTACAAGCCATAAATTATTCTTTCCTCGCAGGTGTCTTTATTAGAAAAATGAAAATCCAGGTCCGATTGGGGGGCAAGCCACCTTGTGATAGCAAAAGGCGAATAAAAAGAGTTCATTTGAAACCAAAACGACGCATACTTTTTGCGGCAAGCCACGATAATCCCTCTTCCATTCTCTCTAAGCACATTGGCCAGCTTCCGCTGTATAGATAGCGTTTGGCTCAGAAGCGGCCAAGACCCATAAAACTCCAAAAGAAAACTATCGAATGACTTTGGTTTAAAATTGAGCTTCGTCAAGTCCATACAAATCGCCTTAAAAGGAAGGCCAAGCAGTTTTGCGCGATAATTACTAATGTTGACTAATGATCGGTTGGTATCTATTCCGACAACGCGGAATCCTTCTTTTGCCAGGCTAAGGCATTCGGTACCCGAACCGCATCCTATGTAAAGCAAACGGCTTGCCGGCATTAGTTTCTTAAGAATGAGTTTCGTTCTTTTGGTAAAACCACAATGATAAATCTTGTCTTCTATCGCCCTTTTTGTCGCTTTTTTATTTTTCACGTAACAATGCCGAAGATTATACTTCCATTGCTCAACGCATAAATCGCATACCTCATCCGCTTTAGAGACTGCATAAAGGCATCTGAGGAGTATTTGCTGAAGGGAATAATCGAAATCCCATAGAAACTGAAGGTGTTTTTTCGCCCCTTTATTTTTCGTATAGTCGAGCGCTTCTTTGGAAAAGCGGATAAAAGGCTTCATCGGTGGAGCGTACTTTCCGATTTTGTACGACAAATTTAGAATGGTTCTCTGCAGCCTTTTCATCTCTTGTTCATGTATTTCCTTGGTAACCACGACCGTATTCACAAACTCCTATTGATGCGTTACCATATGCATAAATTAATCTCCCTACGGCAAGCCTCAAACAGTAAACCCTGTTCCAAGTAGCTGAAGCCACGCAAGTCTGTTTCAGCCACTTGGAATGGGGTAAATCCGTGTATAATGTAACGGGCGACTTGAATAGCAAAAAATAGCAAAAAACGATGCTTGTGTTTACAAAATAGATATATGCGTAAAATTATGATATTATAAAAAGGGTTGGCTTGTCAATACAAATAAGGCTTGTATTTCCGCGTAGGGGATTAAATCCGGCTAAATACGCGCAAACCTGATGTTGATGAAGGCATTTCCCGTATGAGTAAAATTTTTTACTGTATAGTGATATTAACTGCGGTCGTTATAATTGCCCACATTAACACGCTCAAGAACGATTTTGTATTTCTTGATGACTACAAGTTCATAATCGACAACCCGGAAATAAAGCCCCTGAATATAAGCCAGGTTGCCCATATTTTTATACCGCCGAAAGAGCTTATAAAAAACAGGTACCTTTTTTATGCTCCTTTGCGAACACTTGCAATAACAATAAGCTATAACCTGTACGGGAAAAATCCCCGTCCTTACCATATACTGAATATCTCGTTTCACCTTTTGGCCTCTATTGCGGCTTTTTGTTTTGTGCTTTCTATTACGAAAAAAATCTATCCGGCCTTCTGGGCTTCCGTCTTTTTCGCGCTCCACCCGGTCCATGTGGAAGCGGTAACCTGGATAAGCGCCGGTCATTATCCTTTGACGGTATTTTTTATTTTCTTAAGCTTGATCCTCTATACGAAAAAATACCGTTGGAGAGCGGCCTATTTCGTCTCTGTAATTTCTTATATATGCGCCTTGCTTTTCCACGCTTCAAGTGTCAACCTACCGTTTCTCATTTTTATATATGATTTAAATTTCGCGCCTAAGGAAAAAACCGGCTGGCTAAAAAGGGTAAAAGGTTACCTTCCCTACATAGTTATAGGGCTTTTGGCCTGCGCGGTTTTCCACTATTACAACGGCCTGTTGTACCCATCGCTGGACTGGAAGGTGATTCCGGTAATGGTAATTACAAGAATTGCCATCCCTTTAGGCATGCTAACCTTTCCTTTTTTTCTTTATTACATAGGGTACAACTTTCATACCATCTGGACTCCGTTTTTAATAGAGATTTTGAAACTGTGCGTTTTACTGATTCTGTTTACAGCGGTGCTCGCCGTGAAAAACTTCAATAAAATGGACAGGGTAAAATCTTTTTCTATTATGTGGATTTTCGTCTATCTTTTATTTTTTGTGCAAATGTCTATTTTTACAAGGTACCTTTATCCGCCGTCTTTCGGCTTTTGTCTATTGCTGGCCTCTTATTTACATGACCTGGCAAAAAGGCCCTCACTTTTAAAATCCCGCGTCTCCGGGAAAACTCTTTCGCTCACATTGTGTTTTTTGGTCGCTTTTTCCTATTTGGCTATTACCGTAAAAGAAAATATCTCCTGGCAAGACAGTTTCGCTTTAGAGACACGCCTTTTAAGATATCCAGAATTCGATGCGCGCCTGGGAGCGGGGGATTTCTATGCTCAACACGGCGAATGGAAAAAGGCCGAGTATGAATACCGTGAAGCCGAAAATATAGTAAAACGTAAATGCGGTGGCGCGTTGCCTCATTACGATACACGCCTCGTTCCGATTTACGAAAGAATGTATGATTTATATAAAAAATCCGGAGACGCACTCAAGGCGGAAGAATACCTGCGTAAATTGGATAAGCTAAAAAGCGGCGGTTGAGTCTCTGTCAATATCCGGCTATTTACGAAAAACGTATCGGACCTTTTTATCTGTTTAGTCCCGCGATTTTGTAGAATTATTGACT
>JAFGLX010000126.1 GCA_016927795.1 Candidatus Omnitrophota bacterium | reverse complement strand
GCAATGATTCCTCTACCACCCTTAATAGTAAACCCGTATCACATGCCGCCCAGAGCGTAATGACCGCTACGCAGGTTGCGGAAAAACCTAAAACAAAACCGCGCGTATATACCGGCGCAAAATTCTCCGCCTCAGATTCTTGCGAACTTCCCTCAAACTATGGCGGAACGCGCCTTACACTATTGGTTAAGGACCCATTCTGGATATACGCGTACTGGGAGATCTCGCATGACTCGCTGGTCTCTTTGAAAAAATCGATGTCAGGCGACTATGCCGACAATTGCAAAATGATATTGCGCATGTATGAGGTAACGCTGGTTGATTTTAACGGCGAAAACGCCAACAGCTATTTTGACATAGAAATAACCCCATATTCCAATAACTGGTACGTCAGCCTATGGAATGACAGCGTTTCTTATATAGGAGAGATAGGCCTGCGTGGTCCTGACGGCAGGTTTTTCGCTATGGTCAGATCCAACTGTGTCCATACGCCGCGAGCCGGTTATTCACCCAGAAAAGACCAGATATGGATGAAGGTCGCTGAAGGGAAAAGCGCTTCCCCGTATGCGAGGCTTTTCAGAATGTCGGCACAGAAAAGCGCTTTTGCGAAAAATACCGCTGCCGAAAAAAAAATAGTAAAAGACAAGAAAAAACTTTACCTCACAGAAAGCGATGTAAGGAACTATTATAGCAAGCTTAGCCCGTTTTTGAAGGACCTTGTCTCACGCCGGCTTGGGCGATTACCACGGCCGAAGTCAGGTACGCGCATGTTTTTTCTCGAAGGCGATACAGACGAGGAGAGAGAGAGGCTTCTTTATTTTCTGCCCAAAGGGGAATTTTTTAAACGCATAACTCTCGGTTCTTCCGCGGAGCTTGTTCTTTTCGGAGGTGCCAGCGGGAAAACTCAGGGAGGCGCGAGCGAATTGCTGCAGAAAAAAATTGAAGCACACAATTTTTTCTTTGAGCTTGAGACCGAACTTATCGTATACGGACGCACCGAACCCGATGCGGAGGTATGGCTAGGCAAAAAGAAAATAGCGCTGCGTAAAGACGGTACTTTCACTCTCAGGTTTTCATTGCCTGACGGTAAAATACCGCTGGAATTTACGGCTGTTTCCAGAGATAAAAAAGAAAAGCGCAAGATAGATACTTACGTGGAACGCCGCACAAATCGATAATTTAAGAGGGAAGTTATTATGCATAACGGTTATCTATGCCTTATGTTACATGCGCATCTGCCTTTTGTGCGCCACCCCGAAGAGGAATATTTCCTTGAGGAAAACTGGCTATACGAGGCCATAACGGAGACCTATATACCTCTTATACAGGTTTTTGAGTCTCTCATAAGAGACGGCGTGGACTTCCGCGTAACAATGTCTTTCACTCCTACGCTGGCCTCTATGCTGTGCGATCCGCTTCTTCAGGAAAGATATATCAGGCATCTTAACAAGATGATAGAGTTATCGGCCAGAGAAGTGGAAAGGACAGGCTATGACCATAGATTCCACGGCGTGGCGCTTATGTACTACCGCAGGCTTCAGGAAGCAAAAGAAATTTTTGTGGAGAAATACAAAAGGAACATAACGCTTGCGTTCAAAAATTTTCAGGATATGGGGTATCTTGAGATAATAGCCTCCGCGGCCACACACGGATTCCTGCCTCTGCTTAGCGTTAATCCGTCCGACGTAAAAGCGCAGGTTAACTTAGGCGTGGACCACTATACAAAGACGTTCGGCAGGCCGCCGGCCGGGTTCTGGTTGCCGGAGTGCGGCTATTATCCGGGGGTGGATGATATCCTGAAAAAAGCGGGGATAAAATATTTTTTTGTTGACTCGCACTCTATTTTAAACGCCGATCCTACCCCGCGTTACAGCGTTTATGCCCCGCTTTATTGCCCTTCCGGGGTAGCTGCTTTCGGCCGGGACTGGGAATCGTCCAAACAGGTATGGAGTTCAAAGGAAGGGTATCCTGGAGATCCTGACTATCGGGAGTATTATAAAGACATAGGATATGAGCTTGATTACGATTATATAAAGCCGTATATACACCCGCTTGGTATACGCATAAACACGGGATTCAAATACTGGAGGATAACGGGCCCGGAGGGCGGGAAGGAGCCTTATGTGCCGGATTGGGCCAGGGAAAAAGCCGCTATCCACGCAGGAAATTTCATGTTTAACCGTGAAAAACAGGTAGAACACCTGTCTTATCATATGGACAGGAAGCCTATTATAGTGGCCCCGTACGATGCAGAACTTTTCGGGCACTGGTGGTTTGAAGGCCCCATGTGGATAGATTTTCTCGCGCGTAAGATATGTTATGATCAAAAGAGAGTGTGCATGATTACTCCATCGGAATATCTGGAAGAGTATCCGACCAATCAGATGTCTTTGCCGTCGGCTTCGAGCTGGGGATATAAGGGTTACAATGAATTCTGGGTTGAGGGCAGCAATGACTGGCTGTACAGGCACCTTCATAACGCCGGCGAAAGGATGTCGGCCCTGGCGGAAGGGCATTCCTCCTACATAGAAAAAACAAACCGCAGCATTTATAAGAGGGCGCTTAATCAGGCTGCGCGCGAACTCGTACTGGCGCAAGCGAGCGACTGGGCTTTTATAATGAAAACAGGAACAATGGTTTCTTATGCGCACAGAAGATTCAAGTGTCACATATCCAGATTTATGCGCCTATACGACGATATATTGAACCACAGGATCGACGCTAAATGGCTCGGAGAAATAGAATACCTGGACAATATATTTTCCGATATGGACTGTTCCAAGTATTATCTTTCCGCGTTTAAGTCCTTTAAAAATCAAAAAAAAGTGAAATCGGGTTTTGAGATAAAATGTCCGGTAATATAAAAAATTTTCCCGACATATGCGGTAACGAAAGAAAATCAAGGGAAATAAACACGGAAAAAAACCTTTATGCCCCTTTTTCCAACATAGATTTCAATAAGGTCAGGTCAGCATTTGGTATAGCCCTTCACATGCATCAGCCCACCATACCCGCCGGTAGTGGAGACCTGCGCACGGCCCCTCTCATAAGCAACCTTCAGCATATGATGGAACATCAGAATATCGGTGACAATCACAACGCGCCGGTGTTTTTGTGGTGCTACGGCCGGATGTCGGACTTTATCCGGGAACTTGTTGAAGGTGGCAAGAACCCCAGGGTCATGCTGGATTATTCGGGAAATCTTTTGTGGGGACTGTCCCAAATGAGGGAAGAGGATACACTTGGTAAGTTGCGTCTTATAGCGAGTGACAAAAAATATCGCCGCTACGTCGAATGGCTCGGTACTATGTGGTCGCACGCAACCGTTACATCGACGCCGGTTCCCGACATAAGGTTGCATATTGAAGCCTGGCGGGAGCATTTTGCGTCAATTTTCGGATACGGCGCGCTTGAACGGGTAAGAGGCTTTTCCCCGCCGGAGATGCATCTGCCCATACATCCAGACATCTCTTACGAATATGTTAAGACGCTGAAGGAATGCGGCTATAAATGGTTGATGGTTCAGGAGCATACTATAGAAAACCCCGGGGGAGGCCCTGTCAGGATGCCCTATCTACCGCACAGGCTGGTGGCTAAAAACTCTGTCGGGGAAATTCAGGAAATAACAGTTCTTATAAAAACACAGGGCTCGGATACAAAACTGGTAGCCCAGATGCAGCCATATTATGAGGCCAAAACGAAGGACAGGGTGGAGTACTGCTCAAGAAGCGTACCGCCTTTCGTGTTGCAGATAAGTGACGGTGAAAACGGCGGCGTGATGATGAATGAATTTCCGCCTGCCTATAAAATTGCGTTTGCGGAGATAGGCAAGGAAGGCACCGTGGCCATGAACGGTTCCGAATATCTTGAATTTATTTTTAATATGGGAATTAAAGAAAACGGCTTTAATCCCGTTCAGCCGGTAATGCAGCACAGAATATGGGAATTTGTTGACGATTGTTCTCCCGGCGCCTGTGACAGGGCAATCACCAAAGCGAAGGAAAAGTACGGGGGCTTTAACCTTGAACGTGCTTCATGGACTAACGACAAGAATTGGGTTAAAGGGTATGAGCATGTCCTGGACCCGATAAATAAATTAAGCGCCATGTTTCATGCTAAATTTGATAACGCCAAAATAAATAAGACCTCGAATCGCGCTTACAGAGAAGCGCTTCTCTATTTACTTTTGTCCCAGACAAGCTGTTTCCGTTACTGGGGTGAGGGTGTCTGGACAGACTACGCCAAAGAAATATGCAGAAGAGGTATGGAAACTTTAGCCTGATTTACGGCACAAACCCCACAAAGCCTGTACATAAACCACAAAAAATAACTTTTCATACGGGTAATCTCCATAAGACAGCGTCGTATCGTATATCCTGAAAGATTTGATATATCAAAGACCATAGAGAGCTCCCTTGCACGCCTTCTCGAGTATGCGCAACCATGCGCATACTTCGATATAATTACAAGAAGATATTGACCGCTAAACACCTAACGAAGTATAATAGGAGCGAAAACTTTTGCTCTATTAAGACTATATAAAAATATTACGTTTCGGTTAGAATGGATAAATCATGTTAAGGGTGTTTAAGAGACATTATATCCTGATTACCGCTATACTGATTTTACTTGTAATGAGCGCTGCGTATTTCTTTTCCTCTCTCCGAGAGAATGACGGGCATTTTGTGTATGTATTGGATGATGGGTACATACACATGGCCATGGCAAAAAATTTCGTAAAATACGGCGTATGGGGGATTACAAAATACGGCTTTAGCTCAACATCATCCTCGCCTCTCTGGGCGCTCTTACTATCCGTTGTATATTTTATTTTCGGCGTGAACGAAATCGCACCTTTTTTGTTAAATATTATTTTCGGCATATCCGTTCTGGTCATATGTTATGCGCTGTGCAGGAAAGAGAGCTTTAATTCGTATATGACTTTTATAATTCTTTTTTCCGTTCTGTTTTTCACGCCCTTAATACCAGTTATCTTTTGCGGGCAGGAACATATACTGCACATTTTGATAGCGATGCCTTTTCTTTATTTTTCCGCAGAAGCGCTTGCCAGAGAGAATAGCGGAAAACGCGACCTTTTGGTTTTGCTAGTACTATCGCCACTTTTAACCACGGTGCGATACGAAGGGCTTTTTATGCTTTCGGTGGTATGTCTCCTTTTCTTTGTTAAAAAAAAGGCGGAAGAAGCCTTGCTTTTGGGCATTACGGGTTTTTTGCCCATAGTTGCCTACGGTTTTCTTTCAATTTCAAAGGGTTGGTTTTTTCTGCCTACTTCCGTTCTTTTGAAAGGCAGTATTCCCGATTTATCCTCGTGGGGCAGCGCTTTGTTGTTTATGGAACGTGGTTATGAGAAAATTGCCAAATCCGTGCACATACTGTATCTTCTTATATTTTCTCTGGTTATAGCCGTTGCGCTTTTTAAAAAAAATCGGGATTTGTGGGGCAAAAGGAAAATGTTAATGGTTATTTT
>JAFGLX010000125.1 GCA_016927795.1 Candidatus Omnitrophota bacterium | reverse complement strand
GTACGGGTTTTTTTATTTTAGATTTCATTTTTACTTCCTGTCTTATGTTTCAAGCAAACCTTTTAATAATATCTGCTAAACTGACAAAACATTTTACCCCGGGTTCAGAAGCTGATTCCGGGTGCAGCGCGCCTTTTGCGGCTTTGTATCACACAACATTTTACAAAAAATAAAAATTCTTAGCAACTCAAATAAACTGTACAAAACAATAACAAGACATAAGGTTTGATTACAGTGATTAAGATTAGGGAAAGATTACAGCGATTACCGAAATAATAATCTCCGTAATCTACATTGCACATTTTATTGGCGATAAATCACAGCAATCTCATATAACAATGATTACAGAGATTCAATGCTTCAGTTTGGATGCAAAACAGATTACAGCGGGCGGATTGAAATCGCTGTAATCCATATTGCGCATATCATGCGCAATAATCGCTGTAATCTTATATGAAAACTCAACGAGACAATCTAAATAATATATCTTTCCAAAAAATCCTTGACAAAAAAATTGATACGTATTACAATTTTAAGAAACGTAATATTTATGCGGAGGTAAGGAGTGGCTAAGCTTGTAAGATTCGGAGTATCGCTTGAGGAAACCCTGCTTAAGGCTTTTGACGGCCATATAAAGTCCAAAAGTTACAAAAACCGTTCCGAGGCCATACGCGACCTGATACGTGAGGATTTCGTCAAAAAACAGTGGCGCGAAAACAGGAAAGTGGCCGGCACTATAACGCTTGTTTACAATCACCACCAGCGGGAGCTTGTAAACGCGCTTACCGAGCTACAGCACCGGTATAACAATCTTATAGTCTCTTCCCACCACGTGCACCTTGACCGCCATAACTGTCTGGAGTCTATAGTCGTAAAAGGGAATGCTTATAATATTAAAGAGCTTGCTGATAAACTCAAAGCATCCAGAGGCGTCATGTTCGGGGACCTGACAATGGCGCCGGTAAGATAGCTAATTTTTTTTATTTTTTGGTAGCACAAATATAAATTTCGTAGCAAAGAGGAGGCAATGCATGAATGCGAGAATCAAAGCTTGTGTCGCGGTCTTTGTCTTTTTGGCGGCGTACGCCGTTTCCGATCGCGCTGAAGGCGTATCTGAAGAGTATTCCTATGAAGAATTGGTTAAAGAAATAAAGGTTTTAAAGGAGAGAGTTATCGCGCTGGAAAAGAAAGTCGCCACGTACGAAAATAGCGGGGTCTCCCTGGCTAATGTAAGAGAGGAAATAAAAAAGTCTCTCGTATCATACGAGCCCGGCAAAGGCGTTAGTGTCGAACCTGTGGGCTTGCGGATAGGCGCAAGCGGAACGTTTGTTTTTCAGGGAACGCCTAACGCGAATAACGCGGGCGATGGCGAGGACAGCGTTTTTAATGCCTCGTATAAGGCAAACGTCGAGATTGAAAAGAAGTTTGGCGACTGGGGCCTTGCGTATGCCGAATTTGAAGCCGGTGAAAACGATTCTATCGAAAGTGGGCTTACCCTCTTTTCAAATGTCAACCGGGCTGCCAGCGATACCGATTCCGCTATCGAGGTCAGCAAGCTGTGGTATGAACATTATTTATTCGGTGGCGCCATCACGCTGACAGGCGGAAAAATCGAGGCCGCTGACTATATGGACCAAAACGAATATGCCTATGATGAAAACGCGCAGTTTTTGGGCCACATGTTCAGAAATTCGCCTTTAATAGAATTCCCTGACGGGAGCGGGCCGGGGCTGCAATGCACATTATGCCTTGAACCCATTGAGTTCGTTGAGCTGTCGGGAGGTGTTTTTGAGGCTGACTGTGACTGGAATAACATTTTTGACCACATGTTCTATGTGGTACAATTAAACCTGATACCGCAAAAAATGTTTGCATCTTATGATGAAAAGTGGGGCGGCAATTACAGGTTCTACTTCTGGGCAAATGACCGCTGTCACGAAAAAATTGTCGAAGAAGGCGAGCTTGCCAGTTGTGACACAAAAGAGACCAACTATGGGTTTGGGATAAGCTGTGACCAGAAGGTAGCGGACCTTTTCGGTCTATTTGGCCGCTTCGGATGGCAGAGGCCTGATATATTACCCGCCGGAGTCGCGGCAGAAGACGTTCAGGATAACCCCGCCCTTCAATGGATGTGGCAGGCGGGAATGCAGATAGGCGGAGAAAAATGGCGCCGCCCGTCTGACACCGTAGGATTCGCGATAGGCCAGGTATTTCCCGGGAGTAAATGGGATAAGGCTTTCGGAGACTGTAATAAAAGAAGCGAAATCCACATAGAAACTTATTATAGGTGCGAGCTTAACGAGTGTCTTGCGATAAGCCCAGATTTTCAGGTCATATGGAATCCGTATGGCGCGGGAAAATCATCCGAAACCGACAACGATACCATATTTGTCTATGGAGTAAGAGGAGAGATAAACTTTTAATTATACGGTTTTATTTTTATGATTACAGAGATTAAAATCGCTGTAATCTTTTCTAAATCGCTGTAATCAATTTTAAAAAAAGGAAGGAGGAACAATGCATATTCCTGACGGTTTTTTATCCGCCGGTACGTGGGTACCGGGCTGGATTGTATCTGTGGGAGGACTCGGGCTTTGTATAAAAAGGGTGTCTTCCATTTTGAAAGACAAAATGGTGCCGCTTATGGGTGTCGTATCCGCTTTTGTTTTCGCGGCTCAGATGCTTAATTTCCCGGTAATCGGAGGCACATCAGGGCATCTTCTGGGCGGCGCGCTGGCCGCTGTTTTATTAGGGCCCTGCGCAGGCGCTATTGTAATAGCCGTTGTTCTTACGGTCCAGTGCATTATTTTCCAGGACGGAGGCTTAATGGCTCTCGGGGTTAATGTATTTAACATGTCTTTTATCGGCGCGTTCTTAGGATATTACATATACAGGTTTATAAAAAGCGTGTTACGGGGTAACGCCGGCATTCTCGCGGGCGCGGCCATAGCGGCCTGGTTATCGGTCGTAGCCGCTTCTTCTTTTTGCGCGCTTGAATTGGCCGTGTCGGGGATATCTCCTTTACGCGTAGCGCTTCCGGCGATGGCGGGTGTACACGCGCTTATAGGGATAGGTGAAGCCCTTATTACCTGTTTTGTGCTGAGTTTTGTTTTGAAAGTACGTCCTGATTTGTTGTATAATGAATAACGTAAAGAAGGTGGCTATTATCATGAATAAAAAAGAGATTTTGATCGGATTGTTTATAGCTCTCGTTTTAGCGTTTGTCCTTTCGCCCTTTGCGAGCCCGTGGCCTGACGGCCTGGAGAAAGTGGCTGAGGATAAAGGTTTCATCGCTAAAGCGGATATTAAACCGGTTCTTGAATCTCCCCTGCCCGATTATGTCTGGCCGGGCTTAAGGAGCGAAAAACTTGCGACCTCTTTTGCCGGCATATTCGGTACCCTGCTTATCTTCGGAATAGGTTATGGATTGGCGGGGCTTTTTAGGTATTTTTTCAAAACATGACCGCATGCATCACCCTTATATAGACAAATACAGCCGGCTTGACAGTTTTATGCACAGGATAGACCCGCGCGTCAAGATAATAAGCGCCGCTTTTATCATAGTCTCCGTTCTTTTCACTAAAGTTTCCTCTCCGGTGCCGTTTATACTGTACGGGATTTTGCTTTCCGCGTTTATCGCGCTTTCAAAGATACCACCTTTATTCATATTGAAAAGGTCGCTTGTCGTCGTCCCTTTTGCCATCTTTGTGGCTTTTTTTATCCCGTTTTTTAAAAAAGGAGAGGTCGTGTGGGCCTTTTCGTTGGGCTGGTTTCACATCGCCGTAACGCGCGAGGGAGTTATAACCTTCTCCGGCATTTTCGCAAAATCTTTTTTAAGCACCATATGCCTTATTGTCTTTACGGCCAGCACAAGGTTTTCAGTATTACTTAAAGCGTTTGAAAAGCTTAAGGTGCCGAACATTTTTATAATGATTGTCTCGTTTATATACAGGTATATCTTCGTTATCGTGGATGAGTTGATGCATATGAAACAGGCCAAGGAGGCGCGATCCATAAAAGGCGGAAAAATTTTCCATGGCCGGGCGCTGGCAAACATGATAGGTTCTTTGTTCGTAAAAAGTTACGAAAGGGCGGAATCCGTATATATCGCTATGTGCTCGAGAGGGTTTAACGGGTCTATACACGCGATACACGACTTTAAACTGCGGTTTATAGACATATTTTTCTCTCTTATAACGCTTGTCTTTCTTTTAATGGCGAAAACTGCGGCGGGATAATATGTACGATAGTGTAGTAGATATAAAAAATTTGTGTTTTTCGTACCCTGACGGCACGGAGGCCGTACGGGATATAAGCTTCGACATCCGTAAAGGTGAGAAAGTAGGCATAATAGGGCCTAACGGTGCTGGTAAATCCACCTTTCTTTTGCACCTAAACGGCATATACCGCGGTAAGGGTTATGTAAGAATATTCGGCATGGATTCCACAGACAAAAACCTCTCCGAAATCAGGCGGAAGGTCGGCGTAGTATTCCAGGACCCGAACAACCAGCTTTTTATGCCAACGGTTTTTGATGACGTGTCTTTCGGCCCGATAAACATGGGTTATACAAAAGAAGAGGTAAAACATTCTGCCCGCGAGGCGCTTAAAAAAGTCGGCATGGAG
>JAFGLX010000124.1 GCA_016927795.1 Candidatus Omnitrophota bacterium | reverse complement strand
TCGCAGCCATCCAAAGACCCGTCCATTGAAAGCTCGATTAAATCCACGATATCTGATTTCATTCTGGGCAAAATCGCCTGTGTTTCAGGATCTCCGAACCTGGCGTTAAACTCAAGAAGTTTTGGGCCGTCTTTGGTAATCATTACACCCGCGTAAAGCACTCCTTTGTATTCAATCCCATTTTTTTTCATGCCGTAAATCGCGGGTTTTATAATCCGAGACATCACACAATCAAAAATTTCCTCTGTCACCACAGGGGCCGGCGAATAAGCGCCCATTCCTCCGGTGTTTGGCCCCTTATCACCATCGTATATCCTTTTGTGGTCCTGGCTGGAGGCGAGCGGCGCTACCGCCTTACCGTCTGATATTACGATTATGGATGCCTCCTGCCCCTCGAGGCACTCCTCAACTATTACCCTGTCTCCGGCTGAACCGAACTCTTTTCTCAACATAATCGTGTCTATGGCCTCCAGCGCTTCCTCTTTCGTTTGCGCCACTATCACACCCTTGCCGGCGGCAAGCCCGTCCGCCTTCACAACGATCGGGGTTTTTCCCTGTTTAACGTAATCTTTTGCTTTTTTGGGATCTACGAAAACTTCAAAATCGGCGGTCGGTATGTTTTCTTTTCTGCAAAGTTCTTTTGTGAATATCTTGCTTGATTCCAGTGCCACGGCGGCCTTTGTCGGGCCGAAAACGCGCAGGCCTTTCCCGGTAAAAAAATCGGTTATTCCCATTGTAAGGGGCGCTTCGGGCCCTACCAAAGTAAGTCCTATTCCCTCATTCGCCGCGAATGCGGCCAGACCCGCCAGATCATCTCCTTTTATCGGAATGTTCTCCGCGATCTCCGCCGTTCCGCCGTTGCCGGGAGCGCAATAAACTTTCTTTACCCGTTTAGATTTCTTTACTTTCCACAGAAGAGCGTGTTCCCTGCCACCCTGTCCTACTATAAGCACTTTCATATCCGCATTTTGCTTGCGTAATTCCATTACACTATCTCCACGCCCTTTTTGCCAGGAATAATTTCGCCTATTGGCCAGCTTCTCAACCCGTGCTTTTTAAAAAGATAGTCTTTAGCCTTCAGTATTTCTTTTCTGTGCATAATCATAACCATTCCTATGCCCATATTGAGAGTCCTGAACATTTCTTTTTCCTCCACATGGCCTTTATCTTTTATCATATTGAAAATAGATAAAGTCTGCCATGTGCCTTTATACACTACGGCCAGAAGGCCGTTTCCCGGCAAAAGCCGTATTATGTTGTCATAAAATCCGCCTCCGGTGATATTGGCTATACCCTTTATGTTGAAACGCTTTACTGCGCCGAGCACCGGCTTTACGTATATAGCGGTTGGCTTAAGCAATTCTTTGGCGAGTCCGCGCGATAAACTATTTTTAGAGAAGATTTTTCTTACAAGCGAATATCCATTCGAATGCAAACCGCTTGAGGCTATTCCCAGAATAAGGTCGCCGCTTGTTATCTTTGAACCGTCTATAATGTTGTTCCTTTCCGCTATACCTACCGAAAATCCGGCTAAATCATATTCGCCAGGCTTATACATGCCGGGGAGCTCGGCTGTTTCGCCGCCTATCAACGCGCACCCCGCAGCCCTGCAACCTTTCGCGATTCCTTTTATAACAGAGCGGGCTATTTCGACTGAGAGTTTCCCGGTAGCAAAATAATCCAGAAAAAACAGCGGCTCAGCCCCGCATGTGATAATATCATTAACGCACATCGCCACAAGGTCTATGCCGACCGTATGGTGTATGCCTGCTTTTTGGGCTATTAAAAGTTTAGTGCCCACCCCGTCGGTAGAAGCCGTTATGACCGGGTTTTTATACGAGGATAGGTTTGGTTTAAAAAATCCGGCAAAAGCCCCGATGTTAGAAAACCATCCGGGTCTTTTTGTGGTTTTAACGATAGGCTTTATTTTATCTATAAAAATATTCGCTTTGTCTATATCAACGCCGGATTTTTTGTAGGAAATCCTGCTCATCCTTTTATTCTCCGGAGAACTTCCTCATACGCGTCTTCCACGTCCCCGAGGTCTCTTCTGAAACGGTCTTTATCAAGTTTTTTGCGCGTATCCTTGTCCCATAGCCTGCAGGTGTCCGGAGATATCTCGTCAGCCAGGAGAACCTTTCCCTTGTGCCTGCCGAATTCCAGTTTAAAATCCACAAGGTATAGATTTTTGTGGTCAAAAAATGATTTCAAAATATTGTTTACCTCGAAAGACTTCTTCTCTATGATATTCAGTTCCTCATCCTTAATCAACCCAAGGGCCCTGGCGTGATATTCGTTTATAAGGGGGTCGTGTAAAGCGTCGTTTTTATAATGATACTCCAGTACCGGCTCGTTTAAAACCATGCCTTCATCTATTCCCAGAAGTTTCGACATCCCGCCGGCTACTATATTGCGTATGGTCACCTCGAGAGGAATAATCTCGACCTTTTTTATGAGCATATTGCGCTCATCTATCTGCTTGACGAAATGGGTTTCCACGCCCTTTGACTCAAGCAATTCGAAGAGTATTTTCGATATGTAATTGTTTATAGAACCTTTTCCTTTTATCGTGCCTCTTTTCGTCGCATCAAAAGCGGTAGCGTCATCCTTGAATTCCTGTATTAAAAGGTCCGGATTATCCGTCTCGTAAACTTTCTTTGCCTTTCCCTCGTAAATCTTATTTCCTTTTTCCATATCTTCCCCCGGTTTACCGTTCAAAGTAAGTTATAGCCCCGCGCGTTTGAATATTTTATCGATATATTTCGTGTGATACGATAAATCAAAACAACTGTCGATAAATTTAGGCCCCATAACATCCCTTACTTTCTTGTTCCGTTTGAGAGCTTCGTTGAAATCTATCCCGTCCCTCTGCATGCTGAGAGCGGTTTCTTGCACTATGTCATAGGCCGCTATGCGCGTAAGGTCTCTTTTTATGAGTTCCATAAGAACGCGCTGTGAAAATATTATGCCGCGTGTTTTATCTATGTTTTCTCTCATCCGCTCTTCGTTTACCACTAGCCTGTTTACAAGGTCCGTCATCTTCCGCAGCATATAATCCAAAAGCGTCGTGGAGTCCGGAAGGATAACCCTCTCGACGGATGAATGGGATATATCCCTTTCGTGCCATAACGGCATGTTCTCCATGGCTGCCAACGCGTTTCCCCTTAAAATTCTGGCAAGCCCGCATATTCGTTCAAACATTATCGGGTTTTTCTTGTGAGGCATGCTGGAAGAGCCTTTCTGCGTGGATGAAAAATACTCCTCGACCTCCCCGATTTCCGTTCTCTGTAGCGCGCGGAATTCCATGGCAAATTTTTCGAGCGACGTCCCGGCTATTGCGATAGCATTCATGTATTCGGCGTGCCTGTCCCGTTGTAAAATCTGCGATGAGACTTTGGCAACTTTAAGTCCCAGTTTCCTGCACACGTATTCCTCTACAAACGGTTCGATATTCGCATGCGTACCTACCGAGCCTGAAATTTTGCCGTAAGCGGCGGCGTCTCTCGCTCTTTTAAGCCTGTCGAGATTACGTTTTGTTTCCTCGTAGAAAAGTGCCATTTTAAGCCCGAAAGTAATGGGCTCTGCGTGAACCCCGTGGGAGCGACCTATCATAACGGTATTTTTGTACTTTCTGGCTTTAAGCGATAAGGCTTTCAGGAGATTCTGCGTATCCTTTATCAAAATATCCATGGCCTCTTTCATGGTAAGCGAAAGTGAGGTATCTATAACGTCGCTTGATGTAAGGCCAAAGTGTATGTACTTTGCGGGTTCGCCTATGTTTTCGGACAGGTTAATTATGAAACTTACTATATCGTGGTTTGTCTTTTCCTCGATTTTCTTTATACGCCCTATGTCGAATCGGGCTTTCTTTTTAATCTGGAAAAGGGCCTCTTTGGGTATTATTTTTAGTTTGGAAAGGGCCTCGCAGCTCAGTATTTCTATTCTGAGCATCCTCTCAAATTTACGTTCCTCGGACCAAACGCGGCCCATCTCCGGAATGGTATAACGCTCTATCATATGGCTCCTTAGACCATAATCTTATACCATATATGGTATATAATGTCAACGAAAAGCAACGTAATCCGGCAAAATAACACGGCGGAATTTCGTTTTGCAGACAGTAACGTTACGGGAGATGTGTATATAGAGTGGGTTTTTTAGAAAATTTGTCGCATGTACCAGAAAAAGTGGATTATACTCTTTATGCCTGTTTTTGTTATAGGGGTGTTAAGCGATAAAAAACCGATTATTTGTCAGAAAACTGTTTAAAAATAAGACCTATAAGCATTACGCCGTTACTGAATATCAGGCCAGATTTTGCGGATATCTTAAAAAAACCCAGACCTATTGTGGTCCCGCCTGTGAATCTACCTGCAAAAGAATAAATGAACAAGAAAATTCCCAATATAGAAATAAGCTTTCCTATCTCTTTAAGCATTTTACACCTCCCGTTTAATCCGCCCGCAATAAATGCGGTAAATAATATGTTTTTTGATGGAGAGAACCCCGGACCTGCCGCCTCGCTTACCAAAAGCAAAGAGGGCGACGAGAGAGGACTCGGGGGGTTCCATTAAATAAAAACGTTGGCATCTGCCAACGTTTTTTACCTGGACAAAAAATCACTGTGCTCATATGAGCCTGTTTTTGTATACGCCTAAGCCTCTTAAACATGTTAAGAGACGTTAAATGGTAGCGGGGGCACGATTCGAACGTGCGACCTCAAGGTTATGAGCCTTGCGAGCTACCAGGCTGCTCCACCCCGCGTTATATACGTATTGGCTGATTATATCAGAGGAGGCCGTAAAAAGCAAGCTTATTCGATATCCTGTAAAAACGCACGGTTCGTATCCCAGCTTGTTTTTTACTTTAGTATAATCTCGTCCTTCTTTGCCATGCCGAGTTTTTCCCGGGCTATTTTCTCTACGTAAGAAGGATCGTTCTCCAGCTTATACTTTATTTTTTTGAGCTCTTCGTTCGTCTTGGTCAGTATCTCTATGCGTTTTTGCAAATTGCGGTTTTCCTCTTTTAATTCCTGCAATTTAGAGAAACCGGGCAAAAATATTATTAAAACGGCAACCGCCCATAGTATTATATAAATTAGCTTTTTTTTGGCCATACAGCACTCCCGTAACACGCGCTGTCACCAAGCTCTTCCTCTATTCTTAAAAGCTCGTTATATTTACAAATTCTGTCTGTCCTGCATACGGAACCGGTTTTAATCTGTCCCGTATTCATTGCGACCGCAAGATGTGAAATTACCGTATCCTCGGTTTCCCCCGAACGGTGCGATACCACCGCTGTGTAGCCGGCGTTTCTGGCCATTTCGATAGCTTCTTTGGTTTCCGTTAATGTGCCTATCTGGTTTACCTTGATAAGTATGGAGTTGGCTACCTTTTTTTCTATTCCGATTTTAAGCCGTTTTGTATTTGTCACGAAAAGGTCGTCTCCCACAAGCTGTATCTTTCCGCCTAAACTGTCTGTTAGCTCCTTCCATCCCTGCCAGTCGTCTTCCGCCAACCCGTCCTCTATGGATACTATCGGATATTTCTCCACCCATTTTGAGTAAAATGCCACGATATCGCCTGAGGAGTTTTCTCTCTTCTGTTCTGCTTCCAGTATATATTTTCCGTTCTCAAAAAAGGAACTTGATGCCGGGTCAAGCGCTATAAAAATATCCCTGCCTGCCTTGTAAGCGGCCTTGTCGATAGCTTCAAGTATAACCTGAATAGCCTCTTCGTTGGATTTAAGATCAGGGGCAAAGCCCCCTTCGTCCCCTACGGCTGTCGAAAGCTTCTTTGATTTAAGGATGCTTTTTAAATTGTGGAATACCTCGCTACCCATTCTTAAAGCCTCTTTAAAACTCTTAGCCCCTATAGGCATTATCATGAATTCCTGGAGGTCTACGTTGTTGTCGGCATGCTCTCCGCCGTTTAAAATATTCATCATCGGTATAGGAAGGATATTGCCCTTTCCATTGCTTATGTACCTATAGAGAGACATTTTTCTCGAGTCAGCGGCTGCTTTGCATGCCGCAAGAGATACCGCAAGAATTGCGTTTGCCCCCAGCCTGGATTTGTTCTCCGTGCCGTCCAGCCCTATAAGAGCCCTGTCCACCGCAACCTGCTCTGCGGCATCGGCGCCTTTTATTTTCGAGGCGATTTCCGTATTAACGTTCTTCACGGCTATGGTTACCCCTTTTCCCATGTAACGTGATTTGTCACCATCCCTAAGCTCGACGGCCTCGTGCTCCCCTGTTGAGGCGCCGCTTGGGACCGCAGCCCTGCCGAAGGAGCCGTCCTCGAGTATTACGTCCACTTCAACTGTTGGGTTTCCTCTTGAATCCAGGATTTCCCGACCGTGTACTTTTTTTATTTTTGTCGACATTTGTCCTCCTTTTTGACAACCGGTAAAATACCGACTTTTTTCATCGGTTTACTATTTTTGTTTTTCGGCCATCTATTTTAAGTTTTTGTTCCGCAAATAGGCGTATGGCTTCGGGATACAATCTGTGTTCGATTTTGTGTATTTTCTCCTCCAGCGTATGAATGGTATCTTCCTTATTTACGTCCACAGCTTCCTGAAGTATTATGGGCCCGTGGTCAAGTTTATCGTCTACAAAATGCACGGTGACCCCCGTTTTTTTGGCACCGTAATCGAAAGCGTCCTTTATGGCATGCGTACCTTTAAAAGAAGGTAAAAGCGAGGGGTGAATATTCATAATTCTGTTTTCATATTTTTTTACGAAGACAGCGCTTACAAGCCTCATGAATCCGGCCAAAACGACAAGGTCTATATCTTTTTTTTCGAGCTCTTTTATTATCTCTTTGTCGTAATCCTCTTTCGATTTGAAGTCTTTAGGGTCTAATACAAACGTTTCTATACCGGCTTTGCGGGCTCTCGTAAGCGCGTACGCGCTTTTGTTATCGCTTACAACAATAGCTATCGTAGCCCTGATATCGCCGCATGAGACGGCATCTATTATGGCCTGCAAGTTCGTACCGTTGCCTGAGACAAAAACAGCTATGTTCATCTTTGGTCTGCCGGTTAGCTGGCTAATTTTAAAACAGCGTGTAAATAAAAGGTGCTACAGCCGAGCTTTCGGTAAATACTATAAGAAGTCCGAGAAGCAATAGTATGATGACTATAGGAAGGATCCACCACTTTTTTCGGGTTAACAAAAACCCAAAAAACTCTTTAAAAAATTCCTTCATTTCAACCTCTTTCCCTTAATCTTATCTCTAATCAATACTGATTTTCGTAACTTTTTTTATCTTTTATTTCGTTTCTTTTATGCCAGTAGGACTCGCGCGTTCTGTCTATGCGCTGGTCGAGTATGTCTTTACCCATAAGTCTGGTGATAAGGCCCATCGGGGTTATTACGGTATAAAATAGAACGATAAGTATAAACCTGCTTACAAAAAAACCTATAACTATCGAAAACCCCATCCATATTTTCTGTAGCGGTTTCAGTAACGGCGGTGCCCAAAGGCCGAGCGATATAAACAAAATCCCCGTGGCCAGAAAGTATGGATAAACGGCTTTTCCGCGCCATACGGCCAGGATTCCTAGGATAACAAGAAATATTCCTATCGTCAAGCCGAATTCCCTGAGTTCTTTTCTCGTGCTTTTTATGTTTTTAATGTCTTCGAGCATACTCATATTATTTCTTTTTTATACACGGATTTCCAAATTCGTGTGAATCCGCGTCATTAATCGAGTTCGTATTCGCGTAACCAGTCTATATCCTTATCCAAAGGCTTCTGGGATGTTTTTTCTAAAAGGATATTGCCCATAATAAGGAAATCCATGTTCGTCCTCATAAAACACAGATATGCGTCCTCGGGAGTAGCCACTATTGGCTCTCCCCTCACGTTAAAAGAGGTATTTATAATGACCGGGCAATTGTATTTTTCCTCGAATTTTTTTATCATGTCATAATAAATCTTGTTTGCGTTGCGGTTTACAGTCTGAACTCTGGCTGAATAATCCACGTGGGTCACGGCCGGTATCTCTGAACGCAGAACATTAAGCTTGGCGAGCCCAAAAAGTTTGTCCTCATCCTCGTTTACATTAAGCCTTTTTGAACGCCGTACCGGCGCGACAAGAAGCATATAAGGGCTGTTTTTGTCCAGCTCAAAATATTCCGAGACCTTCTCCTCCAGTACGGAAGGCGCGAATGGTCTGAAGCTTTCCCTGAATTTTATTTTGAGATTCATAAGTTCCTGCATTTTGGAGGATCTGGCATCGCCTATTATGCTTCTTGCGCCCAATGCGCGCGGCCCGAATTCCATTCTTCCCTGAAACCAGCCTATAACTTTACCTCTCGATATGAGGTCAGCTATGCGCTCCGGAACGTCACTATCTTTTATTTTAGTATATGGCACGCCTTTTTTGTCGAGGAACTCTATTATGCTTTCATCATCATAGAGAGGCCCGAGGTAAGAGCCTTTCTGGAAATCATTTCTGCCGTCCGCAATCCGGCTATTCCCCAGATACTGATACCACGCGAAAAGGGCTGCGCCCAGCGCCCCACCGGCGTCTCCGGCGGCCGGTTGTATCCATATATTCTTGAACGGCCCTTCTCTCAATATCCTTCCGTTGCCGACACAATTAAGGGCTACGCCGCCGGCAAGCGTAAGGTTCTCCTTCCCGTAGATTTCAAAAACGTGTTTTGCTATACGAAGCATCACCTCTTCGGTAACGTGCTGCACTGAACTGGCCAGATCCATGTCTCGCTGCGTAAGTTTTGTTTCCGGCTTCCGCGGCGGCCCGCCGAAGAGTTTATGAAACTTTTTGTTTGTCATCGTAAGGCCCGCGCAATAGTTGAAATATTCCATGTTAAGCTTAAAAGAGCCGTCGGGCTTTAAGTCCATAAGTTTCTCGAGTATCAGATCTCTATATACCGGCTTGCCGTAAGGCGCCAGCCCCATAACTTTGTACTCTCCGGAATTAACCTTGAAACCCGTGTAGTACGTAAAAGCTGAATACAAAAGTCCCAGGGAGTGTGGGAATTTGATGTCGGCTTCAAGGCTGATATTGTTATCTTTGCCTATACCGAAACTGGCGGTAGTCCATTCGCCCACGCCGTCCATCGTGATTATCGCGGCTTCCTTAAACGGCGACGGGAAAAACGCGCTTGCTGCGTGAGACTCGTGATGCTCCGTAAAGATTATTTTTCCGCGGTAGCCCAATTCTTTTCTTATAAGGTCTTTCATCCATAATTTTTTCCTAATCCACATGGGAATGGCTTTAACAAAAGACCTTATTCCGAAAGGCGCGTACGCCAGGTACGTCTCGAGTATTCTTTCGAATTTAATAAAAGGTTTGTCATAAAATGAAATATATTCCAGTTCATTGACGGAAATACCCACCTCCCCCAAGCAGTATTTAATAGCGTTTTTAGGAAAGCTCGAGTCATGCTTTTTCCTTGTAAAACGCTCTTCCTGCGCGGCGGCTATTATTTCCCCGTCTTTAAGGAGGGCTACTGCGGCGTCATGATAGTAAGCTGATAATCCTAATATATACATCTCTGGTAAAACCCTAAACTCTGGTTTTGCTGGTTTTATAAGCTAGAGCTTCGCGAGTGCTTTGTCAATTTGTTTTTTTACGTATTCTTTCGTATTTCCGCCTATAATTCTTGTCAGCTCAGAACCGTTTTTAAAAAGTATGAGTACGGGTATGCTCAATATCTGCATGTCCGTGGCAAGAATTGTATTATTATCCACGTTTATTTTCACGACTTTAATCTTACCCTTATAATCCGCGGAAAGCTCATCCACAACCGGCGCCATCATCTTGCACGGCATGCACCACTCCGCCCAGAAATCCACAAGAACCGGTATGCCCGAGTCTAAAACTTCTTTTTTAAAACTATTTTCGTTTACCGCAATTACGTTTGCCACTTCATTTACCTCCATAATTTGTGGTTTTAAAATGTCACTTCGTTATGCACTTAACCGGGCATTTGCGCATAATTTCCTCTTTGTCCGGAATCTCGGAAAGCCTCTCGTTGTGCGTTCTGGCGAGATTGTTCTCGACATAAAATACGCCGTTTGTCAATTTCTGGCAAATACCGCATGCTATGCAGCCTACCGGGCAAACTTTTCTCGTTTCGGCGCCCTTACTCTGGTTTTTACAGGCTACATATATGGAGCCGCCCTGCTCCATGCGTTTCACTGATATCAAATTGCGGGGGCAGGCTATAACGCACCTGCCGCATGCGGTACATTTTTCGCGGTCTATCCTCGGAAGCCCGTTTACCATTTTTATTGCCGCAAAGGGGCATGCAGTCACGCAATCACCGTACCCCAAACAGCCGTATTCGCAGAGTATTTCTCCCCCAAGAATATTATGGGCCGCTACGCAGCTTTTTATGCCTGTATAAGAAGCTTTTTTCTTCCGTTTGGATTCGTCCGCCCCGCAATGGACAAACGCCAGTTCTTTTATTGCCTCACCGGCTTTTACGCCCAAAATCTCGGAAAGCCTGCCGCTTACCGATTCCCCTCCGGCCCTGCAGCTCATAATTGTAACCTTGTCGTTTACGATAGCTTCGGCATACTGGTGGCAACTGGCAAAACCGCATGCGCCACAATTTACACCGGGAAGGGCTTCCATAATTCTCTCGATAAGAGGGTCTTCCTCCACCTTAAGCTTCTGGTTTATAACGGCAAGGAGGGTGGCGAAAAAAAGACCCAGCCCGGCCATGCTTATTATCGATATTAATACGGCATTGCTCATCTTCGTCCTGAGTTTATTCTGAAAAAGGTAAAGTTCTCACGTAACGTTTATCTGCTTATAAGTCCTCCGAAACCCATAAAGGAAAGCGCGAGAATGCCTGCAATAATAAGGGTTATTCCCGCACCCTGCAAAGGCCTGGGGACATCACAGCATTCAAGCTCCTCTCTTATGCCGGCCATTATAATAAGCGCCAGGGTAAAACCCGATCCCGCACCCAGACCGAAAATTACGCTTTCCAGGAATTTATAGTCACGTAGTACCATAAAAAGCGTAAGGCCCAATATGGCGCAATTTGTGGTTATAAGAGGAAGATATATGCCAAGTGCTCTATATAAAACAGGGGACGTTTTTCTTATAAACATCTCCACTATCTGAACCAGGCTTGCTATAACTATTATAAAAGACGCGTATTCCAGAAAGGGAAGGTTGAAGCGCACCAAAATAAAATGATATATGACCCAGGTCACGGTGGCTGCAAGCGTCATAACAAATGTCGTCGCAGCGCCCATTCCGGCGGCCTGTTCTATCTTTTTTGAGACTCCTATAAAAGGACATATACCCAAAAAATAAGTCAGAACGAAGTTGTGCGTTATTGCTGCGGCAATGAATATTAGCGTCAGGTTTACCAGCATGGTTTTACATTACAGGTTTTAAGTTTTAAGTTTCTTGTTGGCCCAGTTAAAAAATCCTATAAGAAAGCCCAGTGTTATAAAAGCGCCCGCCGGAAGCGCCATGATAACCCAGTGCTCGAAACCGGAGCCGAATATTTTGTAATAAAACACTGTTCCGAATCCCAGAATCTCCCTTATAGAACCGAGCAAAACCAATACGGCGCTAAAGCCTATGCCCATGCCGAGGGCATCCATAAAACTTTTGAGAATGCCCTGTTTAGACGCAAAGGCCTCCTGGCGGCCAAGTATAATGCAATTCACAACTATAAGCGGAACGTATGGGCCCAGTTCTTTGCTTATGGCGTAAAATTTCGCTTTAAGAAAATAATCGGCGCACGTTACGAAAGTCGCTATAATAACGGTGAATGTGGCTATTCTGACCTGCTGCGGGACGACTTTTCTTATGCACGATACGGCGAGGCTCGAGCATACAAGCACGAAGGTCGTGGCCATTCCCATCGAAAACCCGAAAAGGGCTTTTGTTGTAACCGCAAGCGTCGGACACATACCAAGGACCTGCACAAAAATCGGGTTTTCCCTCCATAATCCTTTGTAGAACTCCCTGCCGCAGTTTCCGCAATTTTTATCGCAAATATTTTTCATTTTCAAACGGTTATTTACCGGAAAATTTCTCTCTTATCTGTTCGATTTTGCCGTTCAATATAGAAACAATCGCGCTCGAAGATACCGTCGCGCCAGTTATGGCCTGTATTTCGTTTGGGTTCTGGGGTTTTGCGTTTTTAACGTATGTTATTTGCGGAATCGTCTTAAGATTTTTGAACTGGGATTTAAACCCGCCTGTTGTTATCTCCTGCCCCAGGCCGGGGGTTTCCTGCGATTCAAGAATTTCTATGCCCCGCATGGTGTTAAAGTCCGGCTCTATGCCTACCATCATTTTTATTGTCCCCTGGTAACCGTTCCCTTCGGCCAGAAAGGCATATCCGAGAAATTTCGCATTTTTATCTTTTACCTTGAAAACGGTATCGTTACCCATACTAGTTTTTTCGTAGCCGGAACCGTCCGGAAAAATTTTAAAAATAGCTTTTTCCATTTCGCTATTCTGATTACCAAGTATAAGCGGGTTTGCGTATTCATACATAAAAACAAGCGCCGCGCCGGAAAC
>JAFGLX010000123.1 GCA_016927795.1 Candidatus Omnitrophota bacterium | reverse complement strand
GTTTTTGGATACCGCCATACAACTGACCCGCCGCATTCGCCAGAAGTTAAGTACTCCCGTGATATTCGGGGGGATAGCCGCAACGGGCGAACCCGAGAAATGTATACGTCATGCCGATATGGTTTGCCTGGGTGAGGGCGAAGAGAGCATGCTCGAAATCGCAGAAAGAATAGACGGAGCTCGCTCCTTAAGAGATATAAAAAACCTCTGGGTGCGTTCCGGTAACGCTGTTTATAAAAACGCTCTTTACCCGCTCGAACAAAATCTCGACCGGCTCCCGTTCCCGGACTATTCGGCAGACAGTAAATTCTGGATTTTAAATTCCAGAATCGTCGAGAACGACCCCAGTATCGGCAACATGAGCCGCTACACGTATGAGATGATGACATCGCGGGGATGCCCTTTTTCGTGCACCTATTGTTGTAACGACATCCTAAGGGGGGTATACAAGGGTCAGAAATACCTCCGGCGCAGATCCGTAGAAAATGTTATCAACGAGCTTAAAGAGGCAAAATCCCGATACGGCATAAAATCCGTGTTATTCAAAGACGAGGTTTTCACTTTTGATATTAACTGGATTAAAGAGTTTGCCGGAATCTACAAAAGAGAAATTGCCTTGCCTTTCTGGTGTTATACATACCCGCTGTTCGCCGAAGAGAAAATTCTCAATTTATTGAAAGATTGCGGTATGTTTAGCATAACGATGGGGATTCAGTCGGGCAGCGAGAATATTCTTTACAATGTTTTTAATCGCAGGACACCGGTAGATAAGATTGTTAATGCCGCAAGAAAACTGGAATCACTTAAGCTGCCCATCCAGCCCCGATACGATATCATAACCAATAATCCGTTTGAGGAGGAAGAAGATTGCCGAGAGACCCTTGAGCTTCTTATGAAGCTTAAGAAGCCAGCGGATTTCAGCTTAACCAAACTTTCTTTTATCCCCGGATCAAGAATAACCGAAATGCGGAAATCAGCCAATATAACCGGCAAAACGGATGAGAGACGTTATAGGTTCTGGAATACTTTGTATTTATTAACGCAATATCGGTTTTTACCAAATCGTTTTATAAGAGCATTGAGCCGAAACAGGTTTTTACGCCGTAAACCCGCCTTTTTGGCCCCATTACTTGTATTTAAATGGATTGAAGCGAAATGTAGAGATATCCTATCGCTGGCCAAGCGATGCCTGCCCAAAGGCCTTCTGCTATTTCTTAAGCGCATTCGTTATGTATTGAAAAAGTATTGAGACGATATCAAATCGTCCGGTGATAAAAATTGAAACCCCGCTTGGCTTAAAACTTGAATAATGCGTGTAAAATGGTAAAATAGACGAGCAAAATAATAAAGGTATATCATGGATTATCTAGATCAACTTGAAAACAGAAGCATATATATAATACGCCAGACATACAGCCGTTTCAGAAATATGGCTCTTCTCTGGTCAATCGGCAAGGATTCCACGGCGCTGGCCTGGATTACAAGAAAAGCTTTCTTCGGTAAAATCCCGTTTCCCGTAGTACACATAGATACCGGTTTTAAATTTAAAGAAATTTACGAGTTCAGGGATAAATTTGCGGACGAATGGGGATTGAAGCTGCTTATAAGTAAAAATGAGCAGGCCTTAGAAAAGGGCATCTCTCCCGAAAGCGGTAAATTCGAATGCTGTAATGCGCTAAAAACAGAAGCGTTAAAACTGACTTTGCAGGAGCATAATTTCAGAGCGTTACTTTTGGCTATAAGAAGAGATGAGCACGGAATAAGAGCAAAAGAAAGATATTTTTCTCCGAGAAACATCGATTTTAAATGGGATTATCATGACCAACCCGCCGAACTCTGGGATTTATATAAGTCCGGTATCACCGCCGAGCAGCACTTCAGAATTCATCCTATGCTACATTGGACAGAAGTCGATATCTGGAGATATGTACAGCGTGAGAAAATACCTATAATAGACCTTTATTTCGCAAGAAACGGTAAGAGATACCGGAGTATCGGGTGCCATACCTGCTGCGCTCCTTTGGATTCTAATGCCGACAGTATTAAAAAGATAATCAGGGAGTTGGAAACAACAAAAGTCGCCGAACGCAGCGGAAGGGCCCAGGATAAAGAAGACTCTTATACGATGCAGAAATTGAGAAGCCTGGGATATATGTAAAGATATGAAAACCCCTTTAAAAATCGCAATAATAGGACATGTTGACCATGGTAAATCCACCCTTATAGGAAGATTGCTTCTTGATACAAATTCTCTGCCGAAGGAAAAAATCTCAGAGATAAAAAAGATTTCGAGAGAATTAGGCAAGGATGCCGAGCTTGCTTATTTGGCGGATCAGCTGAAAGAAGAAAGGGAAAAAAACATAACCATAGATACCACTCAGATTTTCTTCAAAACACATAAAAGAAACTACGTTATAATAGATACGCCGGGCCACGTGGAATTTATTAAAAATATGATGACCGGTGCCAGTCTTGCCGAAGCAGCAGTCTTAATGGTTGACGCCCGGGAAGGCGTTATGGAACAGACCCGCCGCCATTTATTTCTTATTAATATGATGGGTATAAAAAATATCCTGGTAGGCTTTAACAAAATGGATCTTGTGGATTATGACGAAATGAGATTTAAGGAAATCAGGGATGAACTTTTAAAGTTTATGACGGGCCTTGGGGCAAAGCCTTTAAACGTTATACCCATTTCTGCAAAAGAGGGGATAAATATCTCCAAAAAATCCCGAAAGATGCCATGGTATAAGGGAACTGCCTTTCTTGCGGCACTCGATTCGCTTAACCTGGCCGGGGAAGCCAGACGAAAACCATTAAGGTTCCCCATACAGGATATTTATACGGTAGACGGCCAGGATATACCTGTGGGCAGAATAGCTTCGGGGTTTATAAGGGAGGGCCAGAGCGGCGTATTCTTGCCTGCCCTTAAAGAAGCGAGGGTAAAAGCTATCAAAGTATTCGGAAAACACCCGAGAGAAGCCAGTGAAGGAGAAAACATCGGTTTGGTTTTGGAAGAACCCTTGCCCGTAGAACGAGGCGAGGTATTCACACAAAAAGAAGATCTGCCGAAGATAACAAATAGTATTAAAGGATATATTTTCTGGATGTCCGAAACGCCCCTTGTGATAAATAAAACAATGACATTGAGATGCGCGACCCAGGAGGTTAGTTGTCACGCAGAGAGAATAGAGAAGAGGATCGACTCCTCAACTTTAGAAATTTTACAGGAGAACGCCGATACGCTCGGCCTGAATGAGGTTGGCCTTGTTGTATTTAAAACCGAAAGGCCAGTCGTTGCAGAAAAATTTTCTTTTGCGGAAGAACTTGGAAGATTCGTAATTGAACAGGCATACAACCTTCAAGGCGCGGGAATAATAACCGACAATTAAAACAGGCTCTTTGGATCCCGAAGGTTTTCCGGAGAAGTTTCTACGTTAAGGATAATGCCCCTAAATCATTTAAAACATTACGTCTTCTGCGATATCAAAATAAATTCTTTCCGTCAAAATCGCACTTCTCGATCTTTTCTTCGTCAAAACCTATAAGATGCAAAACACTCGGCGTTATATCGTAAATCGACGGGTTTTTACGGCCTATTTTTCTATTGGAAAAGATAATTCCCGGAATGAGATTCGGGTCGAAAAGGTGCGAACCGGACCATTTTTTTAGATTGTCCTCGATTAGCTCCCGGGGCGCGCCGCCAAGTGCTGTCTGCCAGGAAGCGCGGAAGCCTATATTAAATCCCACATAAAGGTCCGGGGCGTTTTCCGTGTATTTTCCCCAGAAGATTTCCTCCCTTTCATAAACGCGGTTTACTACAGGGCCTTTATATTTTTCGTCCTGCCACTCTTTCAATTTCACAGCTATCTCCTTCTTTAAAAGCTCCGTCTCTTTGCCGGGGCTGACTATGCCGTTTTTCTCCCGGCCGGACTGGTTAATATAAATAGCGCCGAAACCTATGGCGTAAGCCTTTGCTTTTGACCAGTCGATGTCGGCCAATAATTCTTCGCCTTCTTCGGCGCCGGGATTTTTAAGCGCTAGATAACCGTTTTTCCTAAGCCAGCTGTTGATATGCACCGTTCTTCTGAATGTGTCAAAGCCGTGGTCCGATAAGACGATGACAGTATCGCCTTTATCGGTCTTTTGCAAAACATCCCCCAGTATGTCGTCCATCTTTTTATACCACATTTTTATCGTTTGCTTATATTCTTCCGGAGCGTATTCTTCGTAGAGAGGATGCTTTGGATCGGTATAGCGCCAGAACATGTGTTGAATTATGTCCGGAGACTCGAAATAACAGAAAAGGACTCCTTTCCTGAGCCGCGCGAGCTCAAAATCAAGCATCGCCTTTTTTTCCCGCAAAACCTCTTTAACCTGTGCCAGGAAAGGCCCTTCAGTGAGGCGCTTCTCGTTTACCGCCCATGTATCCATTGGCATACCCTGGGTATAGTAAAGGCCGATATTTTTTGCCAGGTTCCTGCTATAGCTTTGAGGATAAGATATTTGAAAGAAAGTAGCTCTGGGGTCGAAATTAATCGGGCTTATATAAAGCTTAAATTCCGGGTGAGTTTCCACGAGATAAAATCTGAATATTCCTTTTATATTTTTAAATAAGCCTAATTTAAAAGTTACCTCTTGCCAGTCGCTCCACCGGCCTTTTTCAAGTTCGCACCTTTTATTCTGGTACTCCACAGAAGCAGCATCTTTCTCCTTTTCCAGAGAAACCTTTATGGGGACATTTGCATTTTCAGTTTTACGTCCCATCGAAACTCTGGGGCCGATTAGATTTAAGACCATGATGGGGGATTTTCTTACTTCAAATACTTTTCCTCCTACATCTTTTTCCTTACTTAAGGTTTCCGTAGTATAAAAGGTGAAAGTGCCCTCTGTGCCTAGTATATCCGGTACCCCCATTCCTGAAAGCATCCGGCCGGAGACCTTATCTGGCGGGAAAGTAACCGGACAGCTTATTATGACAGTGGGAACGCTTGCCTCGGATGTATACTGCCAGAAGCACCTGCTTTTTATT
>JAFGLX010000122.1 GCA_016927795.1 Candidatus Omnitrophota bacterium | reverse complement strand
GATGGTAACGGAAAAAATGTGATGAAAAAGAAAAGAAGCCATATACCTTCCTTATTTCTTTCGAAAGAAGAGAAAAAGATGATAATAGACGCCATAGGCGAGGCGGAAAAAAATACGTCAGGGGAGATCCGCGTCCATTTGGAGGCAAAAAGCAGCGGAGATGTTTTACAGCACGCGAAGAAGGTTTTTGAGAAACTTAAAATGACACACACCGCGGCGCGAAACGGGACTCTTATATTCCTCTGCGTAAGGGACAAGAAATTCGCCATAATCGGGGACAGGGGTATACACGATAAAGTGCCGGAGAATTTCTGGAGGGACGTTTCATCGCTTATGCAGGAATATTTTAAGAAAGACCTGTTCGCTGAAGGGCTCGCCGAAGGCATTAAAATGGTAGGTGAAAAACTAAAGGTGTATTTCCCCTACCAGAAAGACGATGTTAACGAACTGCCGGACGATATCTCTTTTTGATCCGGAAAGATATAAGCCCTTTGAAAGGCCGAAACTATTATATAAACACGCAGAAGGCGGCTTATTTTTGGCGGTCTATAAGGCGAATCAGTTCCCTGTATGAACGTACCCTGCATATTTCGGCGCGTATTCTCGAGGCGTTATAGAGGCCTTTCAGATACCACATAGCCACCTTGCCCATAAATCCCAGCTTGTCGTCGGATGATATGTCTTTGTATTTTTCTATATAAGAGAGATGTTTTTTTAGCATGCTTTTCTTAGCGGAAAGGCCCGGTGTTTCGGAGGGAGCTCCGCTTTTCAGGTAGTTTTCGATGTTTTTGAATATCCAGGGATTACCGAGCGCGCCCCTTGCGACTGTTATCCCGTCGCAGCCGGTCTCATCGAGCATTTTTTTCGCCATTTGTGGATCGAATATATTACCGCTTCCGAAAACAGGTATCTTCACAGCCTCTTTTGCGGCCCTTACGGATTCATAGTCAACGTCCCCGGAATACCCCTGTGACATTGTCCTTCCGTGCACAAAAAGGGAGCCCGCCCCATTTGCTTCGCATATCGCTGCGGTCCTGGCGCATGCGGCAACATCTCTTCTGTTAAAACCGGTTCGCAGCTTGACCGTAACGGGTATGCGTAGTTTATCGGCAAGGCTTTTAACCATTTTTCCTAACCGTGGGGTATCCTTTAAAAGAGCCGCGCCGGCACCTTTTTTTATTACTTTTTTGGCGGGACAGGCGCTATTTATGTCTAAAAGAGATATGTTTACAAAAGCCAGCAGTTTTTCGGCAGCCTCAAGCATTACCGAAGGGTCCGCGCCCACAAGCTGCGCGGCTATGGGTAAATCCTTGGGCAGGGTCTTTAAGAGCCGCTTGTTTCCCGGGTGGCCGTAGAGCGTAGCCTTGGCGTCCAGCATTTCAAAAAAACAATGCGCCGCGCCCGATTCGCGGCTTATAAGCCGGAAGGCCAGGTCTGTCACGCCGGACATGGGCGCAAGATATATTTTCGGATTCATGGACGCTATTATACTATCATGGAAGTGAAAATTCAACTTCCAGCGCCCCCGATCAAGCTATGGTAATTATACATATAGAGAGGGGAGATTATTATGCCTGCGCTATCCACCTGTGATATAATATACGCAAAGAGGCTTTAATCATGAAAATAGTTTTGATACTCACACTATGTACTATAACTATATTGGCGTTCGGTTATGTTGATTTACTGACAGGCCCGTTTTTTCATTTCACTATTTTTTATCTGGTCCCCATATACATAGCCTCATGGTATGTAAGCAAAAGGTCCGGAGTCGTTTTGCTCGCTATAAGCGCAGTTATATGGTTTTTAAACGACAGGTTCTTCTCATACTCATATGCGCACCCGGTGATCCCATACTGGAATTTAACTTTGCGAATACTCATTTTCGGCACGTTCATAAATATTTCATCAAGTTTAAAAGAGACTTTGGGGCGCGAGAAAGCTCTTGCAACCACTGATTACCTGACAGGCGTATTAAACAGGCGGCAATTTTTTGAATCCGCCTCCAGGGAACTCGAGAGATGCAAAAGGTATAAACGTCCCGTAACGGCTATTTACATTGATATTGACAATTTTAAGTCTACCAACGACATGCACGGCCACAAAAAAGGCGATGAGCTTCTTTCCGTCGTAGGGAATGCGCTCCGGAAAAACACGCGGGCAATCGATTTAATCGCGAGAATGGGCGGGGACGAGTTTGCCCTTATTCTGCCGGAAACCGATTATGGCGGGGGCGAGATAGTGCTCGGAAGAATATGCGATAGCCTGCAGGGCGCGGTGCAGAGTAAAAATTTACCGGTGACCTTCAGTATCGGCGCGGTTACGTGTATACAACCCTCCTGCGCTTTTGATACTCTTATAGCCATGGCCGATATAATAATGTACAGGGCCAAAAAGGAAGGTAAAAATAAGATAAAGCACGAGATTTTTAGCGGCGACATGCAAATTCATGAGACTCAAAAAGATTTACCACTGCGAAACGACCCCAAGCAGAAACCCAGTTAGCCCGTAGGATTTTAAAAATAGATTTTTTCAAAAATTTTAACGGAGTACGTCATCTCATAATGTTACTATTACTTATCTTTAGCTTCATCACGGGTTTTGTGACCATTCTCGCGCCATGCGTGCGGCCGTTATCGCCTACAATTCTTTCGGTATTCTGAGCCGGAGGGAACGGATAACTTTATGGTCAACATGGATGATATTAAACAAAAAAAGATAGCCGTAGTCGGCGTATCGCGCAGAGAGGACAAATACGGTTTTAAGATTTTCAAGACTCTCCGGGAAGGAGGCTACAATGCCGAGGGCATAAACCCCACTAACGGCGAAATTCTGGGTAAAAGGATATACCGGAGTCTCGGGGAGCTCGGATACGCGCCGGACCTTGTGATAACTGTTGTACCTCACGCTGTTACCGAGAGAATAGTAGACGAGTGCCGAAGGTTGGGGGTAAAGGAGATATGGATGCAACCGGGTTCCGAGTCAGAAGAAGCTATAAAAAAAGCCGTGGATGCGGGTATATCGGTTACGCATAACGCATGTTTCATGGTAGCTAAAAGACTGTGGTAAGCAAAGCGTGGAGCGTGTAAAAACTATGAATACGGCTATGGTTTAGTCAAAAAAAGGCTTCCCAGGAAAAAATCTGCGGGACAGTCGTCCACAAGCTCGCCGTTACCGTATATATCAAGCCCCGAAGGCGCTATAACGTCATTCAGGAGCCTGTCTTTTGTAAAATACCTTATGCCTTTATCGGTAAAGGGATCTTTTCTTCCCGCGTCATAATCGAGAGTAAAACCGGCTATGCCGCCCGGCTTTAATAGGCGCCCGACCTCCCTCATCATATTCCGGCGGCCGCGTGGAGGTAAATGCTCAAGGACGCATATCGAAAAAATCTTGTCAAAATAGCTGTCGCTGAAAGGCAATTTTTTCGCTAAGTTCTTTGTGTGCATCTTCATGTTCCATTTCATTTTATTCGCGACGAAACGGGCATTGTATATAATGCCGTGATTGCCCCAGTCGTTATCGACAACATGGACCTCACAGCCTGTTTTGGCCAGGAAAAAAGAAAATATTGTCGAGGCGCCGCCCATGTCAAGAATTACATCTTCCGGCTTAACACGGGCGCTTGCCAGAACCCAGGCGTTTTCCCACAACTTATTTTTTTCTTTCGAGGATACAAAATCCTTACCTTTGAAACTTCCGGCGGTTGAGGTGTATTTTAATCCTTTATCATCAAGCAGCTTTTTTAGCTTATCGATATCCCGTACGATTTTTTTCACGCCGTCAAGCCCGAGATCCGCGTCTATCCCCATACACGTTTTGTTTACAAGAGGTTTCTTGCGGCCGTTCAGTTTTATGACCGCGTTTTGTCCTATAACGACACTGTCCGTAACCGGCGCAGAACCTCGTAAAATAGACCGCACCCGATTTTGGGCCGACCTGCATGCTTTACGGCCCAGTATGTATAGACGGTAGTAGAAAGGAACGCATGCCGGAATTATCGAATTGCCGAACAGCATTTCCGGAAGACTGTGTTTTTTACGCAAATTCATAATTAAAAAATGTTTTTATTTGCAAACACGACTTTTGTGGGAGCTTTGTTTTACTCAATTAAGGGTTTCGGCGCTGTGCCGGACTAAAAGGCCGGTATGTAAAGAGTGTTTATAGATTTTTACGAAAAACATGTATGCCAGGAATATATATAATACGGCAAGGCATCCTCCCCATACAAGCGTAATTCCGGAGAACTCCTTACCCAGCACTATCGCTCTTAATCCCTCGAATACGTAAGACGGAGGTAAGAAGCGCGCTACAAGCTGCATCCAGTGCGGAAGCGTTGAAATAGGGTAAAGTACGCCCACAAACGGTGATATAAGGGCCGGTATGGGCCATATAAACCATTCGGACGCAGGACCCAAATGCAGGACAAGGGCGCTTCCGAAAACACCTATCGAGATGCCGAACAAAAAAAGCACCAGGATGAAAGGCACGGCCATAATGCCGTATATAAGAAGCGACAGCTTGAAGAAAAATACCACGATAAAGAGCATCACGGTAAGGCCTATCATGCTTGTAGCGATACTGGAGATAACAAGCCCTAGGACGTATTCGGATATGAGAAGGGGGCTCGCGAACACATTAATGAAATTGTTGGACCAGACGTCCTCAAAAAACGCCATTGTGACTCCCTGCATGATCCGGATAAAGAAATCCCACAGGAGAACCGCCCCCAGGAGCATCGGCACGAAATTAAATCCCGAAGAAACAAAGTTATTAAGGTACCTCGTTAAAAATCCCCAGAGTATCATGTCTATTCCCGCCCAGGCGAAAAGCGGAAACAGGCGCGCGAAACTCCCGCGGACAATATAGAACTGGCGAAGCACAATAGCGAAAATGCGTGAAACGGACATTTTTAAAATACCCCCACAGTAAGCGGCTCGCGCGCGATTTTTATAAAAAGCTCCTCTAATGTTTTCTTGCCGTGTTCTGCCGGCAGCGTTTTAGGGTCGCCTTCAAGAAGGATTTTCCCGCGTGAAAGAAAAAGTACACGATCGCATACAGCCTCTACCTCGTACATGTTATGAGACGTCCACAGGACGCCGCCGGACGAGCGCGAAACAAACTTGCGTATTTTACCGCGAATTTCCTCGGCCGTTGAAGGGTCAAGCGACGCCGTCGGTTCATCCAGTAAGAGCAGATTGGGCTCATTCAGCATGGCTTTCGCGAGTCCCGCGCGTGTCTGTTCGCCGGATGAGAAGAGCCCGCATTTTTTATTCCTGAAACCTGCGAGATCGAACTCCTCAATAACCTTGTCCACGCGGCCAGGAACATCTTTTACGCCCCAAATGCGCGCGAAGATTCTCAGGTTTTCTTCAAGCGTCATATTGCCGGGAAGGGGCGTATATACGGCCGTGAAATTGGTACGTGAAATAGCGCATGAACGAGAGCCCCGGAGGTCCATGCCTTCTATGTAGATGCTCCCGGCATCCGGCTTGAGCACTCCGAGAAGCATGCTTATGGTGGTGGTTTTTCCCGCCCCGTTCGGGCCTAGAAGCCCCACGATCTCGTTGGGCCTTACATTAAACGATATGCCGTCCACCGCTACGGTTTTCCCGTATGATTTTGAAAGCGACTTTACAGAAAGTATTTCCGTCATGTGTAGGATTATATCACATCCAACGTAAAAGTTCTATATTCCACCGCGTAGGTGGCCTTGCGGGACGACCTGCGCGGTGGAATGGGTGGACATTTTTTATTTACAGGTTGAGTGATATTCGTTTTAGGGGTATAATCTGATAATATATATTAACAAGGCGATAAAATGATATTCAAAACCCGGGAAAATATAAGCGGAGACGAGTTACAAAGAGGCTTAAAGGCAGTCGTAGTCGACGGTGTCATGAGCTATCTTATGGGTGTTCTGACAGGCGGAGTCTTCCTTGTCGCCATAGGGCTTCAACTCGGCGCTTCCAATTTCCAGATCGGCCTTCTCGCCGCGATACCGCCTTTAACACAGCTTGTCCAGCTTCCCGCGGTATTTTTGATAGAAAAGATAAGAAACAGAAAAGCCGTAGCGGTTTTTTCAGGCCTGATAAGCAGGTGCGCTTTTTTATTCGTAGCCCTTAGCCCTCTTCTTTTTTCCCCCTCGGCGGGGCTTCTTGTGCTTATAGCCGCCGTATTTTTCTCATCCACCTTCGGGGGGATAGGCGGTTGCGCCTGGAACTCGTGGATGCGTGATCTGGTTCCCGAGAATCAGATGGGCACGTTTTTTTCGAAAAGACTTCGCATAGCCACGATTTTGGGCGTTTTCATGAGCTTTGCCGCCAGTATATTCGTCGATCTATGGAAGAAGTCTTTTCCCGATAATCAGATATACGCGTATTCGGGTCTTTTCCTGGCCGGATTCGTGGTCGGTATAATAGGAATCCTTTTTTTGTCCAGGACCCCCGAGCCGCCGATGGCGCCGTATGAGAAGACAAATTTATTTAAATTGTTCATATATCCTTTTAAAGACATGAATTTCAAACGGCTTATGATATCTTTGAGTTCATGGAGTTTTGCCGTAAACCTGGCGGCTCCGTTTTTCACTGTTTATATGCTGAAACGCCTGGAATTGGGGATGTCAGTAATAGTGGCTTTAAGTATCCTTAGTCAAATATTTAATTTTGCTTTTCTCGCCATATGGGGAAAATGGACGGACAAATTCAGCAACAAATCGGTCCTCGCGGTAAGCGGCCCTCTTTTCATGTTCAGTATTCTCGGGTGGACGTTTACCACAATGCCGGAGAAGTATTTTCTGACAATGCCGATTCTCGTGGTTATTCATATCATAATGGGTATCGCGATAGCCGGCGTTACGATAGCATCCGGCAATATAGCCCTTAAACTCGCCCCTAAGGGCCATGCCACGGCTTATCTGGCTACAAACTCTCTCTGTAATTCTTTGGCGGCAGGGATGGCTCCTATTCTCGGCGGTAAATTCGCCGATTTTTTCGTGGCAAGAAACCTCTCGCTTGTATTGAAATGGTCCTCACCGAAGCGGGAACTGGTTTTCCAGGCGCTTAATTTCCAGCACTGGGATTTCTTCTTCGGGCTGGCCTTCCTTATAGGTTTATACGCGCTCCACAGGCTTTCGGTTGTAGAAGAGCAGGGAGAGGTGGATGACGAGATTGTGAGAGCAGAATTTATAGACGTTATAAAAAGGCCGATAAGGAGCCTTTCTACGGGAGCGGGGTTCTTTCAAATTATATCTTTCCCGTTTTCCTTTGTAGAGAGAAGTATTAAATATGTCGGGAAAGTTATCAGAAAATGATTACCCGCGGTCTTTGCGGATTTTCTACCAAAGGCAGGCAAACAGGGCGGCAGGTCCGGTTACGGATAACATGATATGAGAATCTGGGATATTTCGCCACGAAAACTTTGCCGCAACCACCTTCTTGGTGAGCATCGGGAATTGCACGCTATCTGGAGTATTCTAACAGGGGATAAGAAGGGGTACTCTAAACACCCTGAGACATTAAGGTGGAAAGGCAAATTGCGGGCATTATATTCACGTCATCAAGAGCTAACAAGGGAGATGACAAGAAGGGGGTACAATCATTATAGTGTTTTGAACGGCAGGCTTGCTTCCGGCTCACGAAAACAGACGGTATTTGTTCATTCAAGAGCCAGGCAGAGAAAAATTCTGAGAAATAAAAAATGTGGCTGCAAAGTTTAAAATTACCGCAGGGTAGCTTGCCGGCCTGATGTTATAAAAAAGCGTTTTAAGTAAAGGAGGTAGTATGGAAACATCAATATTTATCGCCAGGATTTTCGGCCTGTGTTACCTTGTTATCGGAACGGCTTTTGCGTTTAACCGGAAAACTTTCAGGAGGATTATGGACGATTTCTGCAAAAACGCGGCGTTGGTGTTTCTTTCCGGCATGTTCGCGCTTGTTATAGGAATCGTGATTATACTCAAACATAATATATGGACAACTGACTGGACGGTTATAATTACGGTAATAGGCTGGTGCGGGCTCGTAAAAGGCATATGGATTATAACTTTTCCGGAGACCGTACCAAGATTTATGCAGGCTTACCAGAAAAATGAAAACTTGTCGTTAATACATTCAGTTGCCGCACTTGCCCTGGGAGTAATTTTGACTTATTTTGGATTTTTTTGCAGGGCAATCGATTAGTGTAAATGCGCTTTCCGGATTGGCAGAAAATCTTCCTGTTAAGACGGCAGGACAAAACAGATATACGAATGGCACTCGGACGGTCTATTTTTTTACCGGAGTTTATTATCCGGAAGGAGACGGACAAAATGAGAAAAATCATGATAATTATATGCTTGCTTGCGGTAAGCATCCAGGGCGGTTTTGCGTATGCCCATGCGCCCAAAGAGGTTATTCTTAGCTTTAATCCCCCCCGCAGAAATCCCCGGGACTTTAGCCCGGGGATTTCTGCTTCGGAGAAGGAGTCTCGGCCGGAACAAGGAGGCTCCACTCAGGAAACACAATCCCTGAGAGTAGAGGTTATGCATCCTGTTTTTAACCCGTCAAACCATTTCATTTATCGAATCGAGATTACGAAAAACGGCGAAGTGGTTGTAGATGAAGAACCTTCCCGCCAGGACGCCACAATGCTGACAGAATTTTATTCGCTTCCCGGTTTGAAAACGGGGGATTTAGTCATAGTAACTGCCTTCTGCAACAGGGGAGGGGAAAAGAGCGCGCAGATTAAAATAGCACCTCGTTAAATGTAGGTATTTTAACTCACGCGAGAAAGCGCTTCATTATGATACGTTTAGGGCCAGCCGGTTCAGGCGGATTGGGGAATATCGAGGGCGTTAAGGCCGTAAAGAAAAAAGGGCTTAACGCTATGGAAATCGAATTTACCTACGGAGTCCGCATGCCCGACGGTACCGCAAGTGCCATAGGTAAGGAAGCAAGCCGGCTGGGCATATTACTGTCCGTCCATGCGCCCTATTATATAAACCTCGCCTCGAGCGAAAAAGAGAAGGTATCCGCCTCAAGAAAAAGAATCCTCGAAAGCGCGCAGAAAGCCGACCTTATGGGGGCCGAATGCGTTGTTTTTCACGCGGGGTTCTATCAGGGTAGAAGCGAAAAAGAAGTTTACAAAATCATAAAAGACGAGGTTACGAGACTTTTAAATACTATAAAGAAAAACAAATGGAATGTAGAGCTCGCCCTCGAAACAACGGGGAAGAAATCGCAATTCGGGAAGCTCGACGAGCTCTTGAGGCTTCACGACGAGACAGGCTCGTCTTTGTGCGTTGATTTCGCGCATCTTTTGGCAAGAGACGGAAAGATAGACTATAAAAACGTTTTTGATAAACTGGAGAAACTCAAAAATATCCACGCGCATTTTTCAGGTATAGAGTTTACGGAAAAGGGCGAGAAGAGACATAGGATAACTTCCCAAAAGGACCTTACGCCGTTACTCGGCGAGATAGTAAAAAGAAGCGTATCCATCACGATAATAAACGAGAGTCCCGACCCTTTCAAGGATAGTTTGAAGACTAAGAAACTTTTGGAGAAAATAAAAAAACCAACTAGGGCACGCTTAAGCGTGCCCTAGTTGGGCCGGAGCCTATCTTCAAAGTTCGATGTTTTTCGGAAAGCATCCGATACGCAAATAAAAATCCTGCTTTTAGTAGGATTTTATTTACAGTCTTTTGCCCAAATCTCGGCCATGACCGCGGCCGTAAATATACATATAAACACAAAACATGCCGCCGGCATGGCGACACGCGCGTTAAAATGCTTAAGTGCCAAAACCGTGCCGAGACCCGCGTTCTGCATTCCTATCTCTATCGAAAGGGTGCGCCGTCTCTTTACGTTCATCTTTAAGAGCTTTGCGATCGCGTAACCGGAAGACATACCCCACATATTCAATAAAACGACAGCGGCTATTACCGCGACTGTGAGCATGACGAGAAACTCCCTGTTTAACGCGATTACGAGCGAACAGATAAAAATTATGAACGTGACGGATATGGCGGGAAATACAGGTTCTATTCTTTCTATCGTTTTGGAGAACCTGTATTTCAGGAAAAGACCGAGAATAAGCGGCGCTATGACCATTTTTATAATACTGAAGAACATTCCAAGGAAGTCCACCTTTAATATAGAATGAGCCAGAACATAAGTAAGCGTGGGGGTTATTATGGGGGTAAGTAGCGTGGAAACAGTAGTAAGGCTTACCGAATATGCTACGTCCGCTTTCGCTACGTAACTTATTACGTTGCTGGCCATGGCGCCGGGTGCCGCGCCGGTAAGTATAAGCCCAAGTGTTATTTCTGGAGGAAGCTTGAGAGCTTTTGCGACAAAGAACGCGCCGAGCGGCATAAGCGTGAACTGCATGAGAGAGCCGATGCCTACTATATACGGTTGTCTTACTATATTCCTGAAGTCTTCTATATTTAGCACACACCCGATACCGAGCATGGTCATGGCGAAAAAAATGTCCATTCCGCCTTTTAGCGCTATAAAAGGTTTTGGGTAGAAATACGCGATAGCGCCGAGTATAGCCACCCATACCGCCATGTACTTGGTGTAGATTGTAAGAATTTTGGTCATAACGTCTTTGCCAATTATCAGTTATACCGAACCCCATCTAAATAATAGCATAATTTGCGCCGTTATCAAGGTTTCCTACCTTTTTATCTTAAAGTTCTTTGCAAGGCCGGATTTTGTAGGTATAATTATTATCATGAGAGCGGGCGATATACTGCTTTTTAAAGGTGAAGACGGCATATCAAAAATAATCGCATGGGGAACCGGGAGCGAGTATTCCCATGTGGCCATCTGCGTATCCGACGGGATGAACCTCGCGATCGAGGCGATAACAAGAGGCGGGGTAAGGGCGCGTGACGTACGGAACATAAAAAGCGCTTACGACATCTACAGGGTGAAAGAGAGTTACGTTTATGACCTGGATAGAACAATATCATATCTCGTAGGCAGATTGAATTTGAAATATGATTATTTAGGAGTGACTTTTCTCGGCATCCTGAAACTTTTATCCAAAATAGGCATACCGCTT
This sequence comes from Candidatus Omnitrophota bacterium, assembly GCA_016927795.1. Taxonomy (GTDB): domain Bacteria; phylum Omnitrophota; class Gorgyraeia; order JABMRN01; family RBG-13-46-9; genus JAFGLX01. The sequence continues at coordinate 7,906 of JAFGLX010000122.1, read as the reverse complement.
AAAGATGCCGCCAACAAATGGCAGAAAAAAAGGGATTATTTTTGTTCGGAACTATGCTACGAAGCCTTTCACAAAGGCGGTGGGCTTGACATAGTGCCCGATGTGCCGGAGGCGGACATAACCTCACCGGCCGATATTTCACGAAGCGCTATATTGGAACTTATAAACGAAACCCGAACGGACAAGGACGGATGAAAAATGGCAGGGGAGAAGATCACAAGAAGACAAAAAAATATATCAAGGGTCTTAAGGGAGAAAAAAGAAGTATATAAAAGCAGGCTTAAGAGTTTAATTTCCCCGACTTATCGAATCCCCGGGCCTGCCGCCTCGCTTGCCTTGCCTTGTCAAAGGCAGGCAGGCAAACAGGGCGGCGTGCGCGGGGATAAGAAGAGTTGCGGAAGAGGGAGGTAACCCCAACCTCGCTACCTAAGGCGGCAGGACCGGGGCTCCACAGAAAAAATAAGGCCGAAATGGAGAAAATACGTTACGAACCCGACCCGTACAGCAGGTTTGTACTTTGTAAATCCGGCAGAAAAAGCGTTCTGCCGAAATTTCGAAAGGTTCTGGACGGGCGTTTCAGGACAGGCGGAAATAACGAACTCTCTTACCACATAAAGTATCCGGTTCATGGCGGCTCTACCCTTTCAAAAGAAAGCAATATTCCCCATCAGTTTAAATTGCGCGGCAGGTGGTCCCTGACGGATAATCACGATTTACGCTTTACCATGGACAAACATGGCCGCGAGACGTTCGGCGACCAGATAACGCTTGCGGGAGAGATAATAGACGCAAGGGCGGACTCGCTTTCGTTCGCTGTCACGACAAGAACCAAAACAAATATACAATCTACCTATATTTTAAACCTCGCCGGAACATGGAAAGCCGATGAGAATAACCGCCTGACCTTCCGCGTAAAAAGGGAAGAGGGAAAGCATGACATTCTTACCTTTAACGGGTTATGGGAAGTTAACAAAAATCACCAGATTGTATATGAGTACGAGAAAGCGGACCTTATACGCAAAAAGAAAAAAATCAGGAAGCTAACCTTTAAGGGTTTCTGGGACATAAAAGACAGCCTGCGGATGTCATACGTCTTAAGCGCGGAGAGCGATTCCATGTTCCGGTTCAGGGCAAGCGCTGCCCGGCTTGAGGATAAATACATAAAATATGAATTAGGCATAGGACTTACAGCGGGAACAAAACCGGTAAAACGTACCGTTACATTATACGGGAAATGGAAGATAAAAAGTAACATAGGGCTCGTGTTTGAGACAGAATACTGCGATAAAGAAGTGCACGCCATAGTTTTCGGCGCGGAAGCCAGGCTTACGCCCAGGAACACAGTTTCATTCAAGATAAAAAATGACATAGAGAATAGGAGCATAGGCATGGACGTGGAATTGTCCCGTAAAATATTTAAAGACGCCGATGGGGAGGCTTTTCTTCGCCTGCTTAAGTCAAAGCGCGAATCGGCCGTTTACGCCGGAGCGGTATGGAGATGGTAAGCCTAAGTCCGGCCGGTACGGCTAAACCGGAGAGGGTATTATGAGTAAAATTTCCTTAAGACTCACATTTCTTGTAATTTTACTTATAGCCGCTTTTATTTACAGGTTTCCGGTACAAATACAGAAATTCGTGCTGGACACAAAAGACTCCGTAAGGCAATTCGTCACGCGGCGAAACACCCCGCCCGAGGCAGACGCAGATACTCCGGCGAAAAATGATAAAGCCAAAACGGATATTATAGTAATAACCCTTAAAAATAAAGGTGAGATCAAAGGCACCATTGTTAAAGAAACGGACGATAATATAAAAGTGGACATAGGTATAGGCGTGGTGGGTGTAGCCAAATCCGATATTGAGAAGATAGAAAAGGCTTCCGAGGGTGAAAAAGCCAGAATACTGTCGGAATGGGAAAAGGCCGGTGGAAGCGCGGGCATGGGAGGGGTTTCCACCACGATCAGATATCACGACAAAGACAGGATAACAGTTACCGTCATTCTTAACGATAACGTAAAAACAAGATTAATACTGGATACGGGCGCTCCTTACCTCGCTGTTACCCCGGAAATCGGAAAGAAGCTCGTAAGTCTTGATAAAACCATATCAAAATCCGTAGACATGAAATGGACAGACGGCAGCAATACCGAAGGGAAACTCGTGCTTTTAAAATCCGTAAAAGTGGGTGATATAAAAGTAAACAACGTTGAAGCGGTTATAGCGGAAATACCGATTCTGGATCCTGGCACAAGCGGCCTTTTGGGGATGTCTTTTCTTAAAAATTTTCACATAAAAATTGACGCTAAAGGAAATAGTATAACGCTCGAAAGAAGGTAACCCAGCTAACACACGTCAAGTAAAACCTTAAACTCTAAAGCCTAAATAAATCACAAATCCAAAATTCCAATTCTTTGTAACGATTGCCGGAACTTTTACACCCTTTCCCTTGTCTAATGTAATGAAGGGAAAGGAGGCCCAAAATGAAAAAGGACATGTTTTTTAAAAAAGCAACGTTCTTGACGGCGATTTTAGCGGCCGTTCTGTTTTTGCAGCCCCAAGGCGCGCTTGCAGACGGACACGGGGGCCACGGAAGAAAGCATTTTACGCACCGCCACCACAGAGGTATTACTATGCCGAATGGCTACATAAGCATTGCGCTTGGAGGTTTAAAATTTTGTTACAGAGACAGCGCCTGCACCGCTTACCGGCCGTATAGGCAGATATTTATTCCGGCGCCGATAGTTTCCATACCCGAACGCGTTATCATAGCGGAGACCCCCGGCTTATACGGGGAAAGGGTTGTGGTGAACATACCAAATTCCAACGGCAGTTATACATCCGTTACACTGAGAAAATACGGCAACGGTTATCTGGGGCCGCAGGGCGAATATTACCCGGCTCATCCCACGGTAGAAGATTTAAGCGTACTTTACGGGAAATAGTTCCTTGATATTTACTATATCGGGTCAAATTTTACGGGGCTGGCGAAACGGCGCATCCACGGTGAACAAATGAGTTGTGCGCCGTTTGCCTTTGGGGGTATAATCTTCCTAAAAGGCAACCGCTCCCGCAAAGCGATTGCCTGAGGCTACAGAAAAGAGATGGAGAATATACCGAGAGACTTAATAGCGAAGGCCGCCACCGGCGAAACAGCCGCCTTCCGTGAGATATACGAGAAGACGTCCGTATTTGTATATAACGTGGCTTTGAGAATAACAGGCAAGAGTAACGACGCTTGTGACGTGACGCAGGATGTATTCATAAAGGTATATAAGAATTTACATAAGTTCGGATTCCTGTCGTCATTCAAAACGTGGCTCTACAGGATTACGGTTAACACGGCGATTAATTATAAAAAATCTGAAAAAAAACACATGGAAAAAAGAACAGACTATAACACCGTAGCCAATTCCGTTTTTACAGAAGAGACGGCAAGGGAGAGCGTTGACAAAGAGAGCGGTAGAGAGCGTGTTTCCGTACTGCTCGACGCGTTAAATCCCGAACAGCGGGCATGCGTCATACTAAGGGAAATAGAGGGTATGACTTATAGAGAAATAGCAAGCGCCCTCGGTACAAATATTAATACTGTGCGCACAAGGATAAAAAGAGCGCGTGAAAAACTTATGGCAAGTGTAGGAAAGGGGTGAGAGCGATGAACTGCGCGAATGTACGTGACCTCTTAATGACTGATTACACAGATGGAGAATTGAAAGATAAAACTGCCGGAAAAGTACGTGAACATATTGCGACATGCCCTAAATGCAAAGAGTTTGAGGAAGCCTTGAAAAATAACGTTATAAGCCCGCTTAAGTCAGCAGGTCGGAAAAAGCCCCCTGATTTTATATGGGAAAGGATAAAAAGCCGAATTATTACGGAGAGAGAAACCGCGCCGCGGAAAGCCAGCCTGAGAATATTAAAACCCGTTTTTGCCGTGCCGGTTGTCGCCGTAGCCGTTTTCACCTTAATTGTAATCACGCATTTTTACCGGGCCGCGGGCATCGGAACAGTTGATTCCTACATGGAAGAACAAGCAAGTTTTATAGCGAACCTTGACGGCGTAGGTACGGAGACGAACGGATTGGGTACAAGCATAGAGGAATTTTTATTGTAAAAATGGAACTTTTCCGCAGGTTTTGGTGTCTAACGTTTATGAAGGGAGGGGATGAAAAATGAAGAAAGGATTTAAAAAAGGATTATTGCTGTTTGTGATAGCCACCTTTTTAACCGCCTCAAGCGCTTACGCTTATCATGACGGCTGTGAATACCAGAAACACGAAAAATGCGATAAATTCGAACGCCTCTCGGACGAGCTCGGGCTTACGGACGAACAGAAGACCCGGCTTGACAAGCAGAAGGAAGTTTTTAAGGAAAAAAACATAGCGTTTATGGATAAGATTTACGCTAAAAACAAAGAGCTTAAGGCGGAGCTTGAAAAACCGGAAATAGACCGCGAATCGGTAAACAACATAATAGATGATATACAGAAGCTTACCGGCGAGAAGCTAAGGAACAGGGTGGACAATATACTGGCCATGAAGAACATACTTACCCAGGAGCAATTCGAGAAGTTGCAGCAAAAAATGGAGAAGAAACGGCACGGCCATAAACGGAGAAGGCGTTAGGAAGCCGTAAGGACGCATTGAAAAATTTCTCTCGTCTTTGGAGCCAGTAGGGCACACTTAAGTGTGCCCTACTTATTTTGGAGCTCAATAGTAAAAAGTCCATAAATGGACTTTTTACTATTGAGTCGGTTTTTATTTGGGTTTATAATCTTAGAAATAGCCATTAGCGAAAACCAGTCGTTTATATATAATATAGCGTAAATACGGAGGTTGAAAATGAGCCGGCAATGGATAATAATACTTGCGTTGCTTTCACTTACGGTTATTTTTACGGTCCAGAACTACGAGATTGTGAGAATCCGGTTTTTGATATGGTCTTTTGAGACGAGCAGGGCTATAGTAATTTTTTCTTCCCTTTTCGCGGGCATAGCCATAGGGTTTATAATTTCCTATATGCATAAACGCAGGAATTAGGCAACTAGCATACGGTGGCACACAAGAGATATCGTTGTGGCATTTCGGCGCGTAAAATGATAGAATGTACCAAAATTAATTAGGGCGGATTGTACCCCGTTCCAAATAGCTGAAACAAACTTACGTGGCTTTAGCCATTCGGAACGGGGTTTGCTTACGCTAAGAAGGAGGGCATGATACATGGAGCATATGAAAACAAAGGCAATAGAGAATGTCGAACGCAAAATGGACGGAATTGATTCCGGCTCTTTGCGCTACCGCATACTGCAAAGCGTTAAGGATTTCAAGACTTCTTGGATAGGACTGGGCCAGGCGCTTTATTCGGTGTGGAAGGATAAACTTTACAAGGAATGGGGCTATGGCCAATTTGACGTATATACTTCAAAGGAGATAGGCATAAGAAAACAGACAGCCATGAAGCTTTTGAGGTCGTATTATTTTCTCGAAAAAGAGGAACCCGAGTATATTAAGAACGACCCCTCCACTCCAGCTGAAACCGCGAAACTGCCCTCTTACGAGACAATAGACGCCCTGCGCCTTGCCAGAAAAAGGAAAGAGATAGACAGCTCCGATTATGCGCGCATAAAAGATAACGTTCTCAAATCCGGTAAAGACGCGCGCGACGTAAGAGCCGCGCTCACGCAGCTTATAAAGGAACGCGAGGAACTGGAGCCCAACGAGGCGCGCGCAAAAAGAAGGATAGCGGTAATAAAGAGAATGATAGGGGTCTTGAAGTCGCTGCGCGAAGAGGCAAGGGTCGCAAAAATACTTCCCGCCGGTATAATAAACGATACCGAAAAATTGATAGGCAAGCTGGAATCGGAATTGTAAAAAACGTGCTTAAGAAAATACACCCGTATATATATTTGTGGTATAATGGCACATAACGCTGAAATAGTGTTTCACAGAAAGGCCGGAGCGCGACCGGCGTAAACAGACGTTAAAATACCGACCGGACGGCATTTAAAAACAGCGCGCCGAGTTTGGAGGAGCGATAATATGACAAAGAAGATATTTTTGTTTTTTCTGGCTTTGGGTGTAGCCGCGCAAAATACCCCTCTTTTTTCACTGGACCTAAACGTTATGTCAAAAGAGGAAAGAGAGGCGAAGCGTGACAAGGAAATGAAGGAATTCGAGAAGCGTTTTGAGTGGTGGCCTACGGACGCGCAGCCCGGCCCGGTTAAAGACGAAAGGCGTGGGGGCTATTGGTGGTGGCCGACCGAGCCCGGAAAGATAACACCCTGGGGTAACAGGGGATACGTATACGTATATAAGATTATCTTTGACTACAAAGCGGAAGAGCTTCCGCCTGCAAAACCGAACGAACCGAGGCCGTCTCTGCTTGTCAGAAAAACCATAAGGAACACAAAAATTTACTTTGACTATGACAAAGCGGAATTAAGAGAAGACCACGTAGCCATATTGGACGACGCGGTAAAGGCATTAAAAAAGAATCCCGAAATGGACATACTTATTACCGGAAACTGTGATAGGCGCGGCTCCGAGGCCTACAATCTAAAACTTGGCAAACAGAGGGCAGATGCGGTAAAAAAATACATGACGGGGCACAATATACCCGAAGAGCGCATACGCATAGTAAGCAGGGGTAAACTCGATGCCCTGGCACCGATTAGGGACCTGGTTGGCATGCAGAAAGACCGGAACGCGCATTTTGTCATAGCCGAAGTCGAGGAAGTGATGATACCTTACCCGGCCGAGGCCAAAAAACTTGGCGCACAAGAAGTCGAAGAGGGAAAATATGTTATCGAAAAGGACGAAGAGGTAGAATCGGGCATTGAAGTCTCAACACGGGACTACGTTATAAAGAAAAACGATACGCTTGAGAAGATAGCCCAGGAAGAACTTGGAGGCAGCCACAGGTGGAAATACCTGTATGAGTTCAACAAAGACCGTATAAAAAATCCCGATAAACTCGAAGAGGGCACGGTTATAAAAATACCTGTAGAACAGGAAGCGCAGAAAGCGGTAATTATCGAGGAAGAGGCGGAACCGGGAATAGACGAAGAGGCCATGACAGCCGGCAGTGAGGAACCTACGGTATCCGGCGGCACGCGGTCATATTCTATCAAGAAGGACGATTCGCTCTGGAAAATCGCCAAACGAGAACTGGGAGACGGCAACCGCTGGAAAGAAATATACGAGCTTAATAAGGGCAAAATAAAGAACCCGGACAAACTTGTTGCCGGCATGAAAATTACGATACCTAATGAATAAAGGGAGGTAATGGAGATGTCTATACACCGGCTTATAGTGCCTTTTGGCATAGCTACATACACAAGTTTATTGCTTACCGTACTATCGGGCGTTTTTATTTTTAAAATGCATTTTAGATGGCTCAAGCTCAAAACACACATTTTCCTCGGGATTCTGACATTTATATTAGGCACCTTGCATGCGTGCCTGGTTATATTTTTTGATTAGCCACACCGGAAATAGCAGGTTTTAACGGCTGGCAAGCCTCGTAGGCGACTTATGCTTTTACCTACCAGAAATCTCATATAAAAATTGCAGCGATTTTGTTTTTACAAGCTTTGTTAAATTAAACGTATGAAGTAAAAAAAAGCAGGGTAAACAGGCGCTACGCAAATAAAAATAAGAGTCATGCCTAAAACGAAAATAATATGCACGCTGGGACCGTCGAGCGGAAGCGCCAGCGTGCTAAGAAGAATGATGCTCGGGGGAATGGATATCGCCCGGCTTAACTTTTCCCATGGCACACACGCCGAACACGGAAAACGCATCGTTCTTATAAGAACGCTTAACAAAAAGTACAGGCGCCACATAAGAATATTGCAGGACCTGGAGGGTCACCGCATAAGAATAGGCAGGTTCAGAGGCGCAAAAACGAT
>JAFGLX010000121.1 GCA_016927795.1 Candidatus Omnitrophota bacterium | reverse complement strand
TAAAGCGGTATCTCCTTGGCGTCTTTTATGTACTCTTTCAAAGAAAATGTAAACCTTTCACGAAAGGAGCTCGGCATAAACTTCTTCATAACTTTTCTCTCGGGCCCCTTAGGCTTAAGATAGACCTTGTCTACAAAAAGGGCCGTTTTCGCGTAAAGCGTTTCGGTATGCACAGTCGCCTTTTCCGACAGAATATCAAAAGCTGTTTTTTCAAGGATAGGCCCGAGAAAATCCACTTCCTGATAAACGTTGTTTGGCTGCACACTGGGAGGTATTACAATGCCGATCGCCGATATCCAAAATAGATGCCACATGGTGGAAAACGCAATAGCCATATTGAAATCCCTGTCCCTGAACATATGTTACCTTTTTTCCGTAGTGGCTATGTTTACTTTCTGTATGCCTTCCGACCTGCAGAGGTCCCAAATTTCCACAACCCTCCCTAAAGGTGCTTTTCTGTCCGCCTTTATTAAAATAGGTTTTGAGTCATGGGAGGCTATTTTAAGGCGGGATAAAAGTTCATCGTCGTTTATCAGTCTTTCGTTTATATACATGGAACTATCTTCTGTAATTACTATTATAAGGTTCTCCCTTTGTATAACTTCGCTGGTAAGCGCTTTTGGGAGATTTATTTTTATTCCGGGTTGAAATATGAAACTGGACGTCAGCATAAAAAATATGAGTAGCAGAAATATAACGTCTATGAGAGGCGCTATATCGAGATGTCCGGTCTCCAGAAAAACCCTCCTTTTAAATTTCATTAAAGTCCTCTTTGATTCGATAGTAAGTTTACAAGCTCTGTTGCGCTTTTTTCCATGTCAAGTACGAAATTATCAACCTTGCTTACCAGATAGTTATACGCAACGTAAGTAGGAATCGCCACTGAGAGACCCGCCACAGTCGTTATCAGGGCTTCCCATATACCGCCGGCCAGATCGCCGGGATTTATCGGAACCATGCTCGTGGCCTTAACCTCGATAACCTGAAAAGCCTTTAACATTCCGACAACCGTGCCCAACAAACCCAGTAAAGGGGCTATATGCGCTATCGTCGCAAGCACTCCAAGATTTTTCTCGAGCAAAGGAACTTCATGCACACCGGCGTCTTCGATCGCCTCTTTTATATCGGAACGCGGTTTGTCATACTTCATTATCCCGGCTTTAAGTATTCGCGCTATGGGGCCCCTTGTTGTATTGCACATATCTACGGCTTCCATCATCTTGTTGCCTTTTAATTTATTCGATATACTCTGCATAAACTTACCGGTGTCTATATTCGCGTTTCTCAGATACCACATCCTTTCGAGAAAAACCGCAAAAGCTATTACGGAACATAGAATAACAAGGCCCATTATAGGACCGCCCTTAATTATAAAATCCCACATAACCGGTTGCCTCCTTTATTGTACCTGCGTTTTTACCCTAATCCACTCGAGTCTTTCCCTGGCATATTCGGATTCTTTAACATTCCTTTCGGCCAGCCTTTCATATATGCTTGCAGCCTGCTCCCATCTTTTCATATTCTCAAGCAAAGCCGCGCATCTAGATTCCGCTCTTGCGGCCCAAAAAGTATTAGACGGGTATATGTAGCTGGCTTTTAGATACTCCACAATGGCGGACTCCGCATCGCCCTTAAGTTCATAGCACTCGGCTATATCGTATTGAGTCTGCGCATTAAAATCGGAGTCTTCATTTGTCTGCGCCTTCTTAAAATGCTCTATAGCCAGGTCAAATTCCCCTCTTTCCTTGTAAACACGCCCTATTTTACTATCGGCGGTCCTGGCAAAGGAAGTATCCCTGTATCTATCGATAAAAAGCTGAAATTCCCGGAGCGCTTCCTCCGTGCGCCCCTCGTCCAGTAAAATATCCCCCACCCTGAACATAGCCTCCTTAGACCAGTCGCTGTCAGGATAGTTTTCGCAGAGTATCCTGAATTCGGCGATAGCCTGGTCTGGCTTACCTTCTTCAAATAAAGTCCACGCCGTCCAGTAATGGGCATCATCTACGAATGCGGAATCGGGATAATCCGATATCACAGAACTGAAATATTTTTTTGCTTCCTTAAGCTGGCCTTTGTTGTAAAAATATTCGCCGAACCATATCTTGACGCCGGCTGCTATCTCCGCGTCAGGATACTTTTTTAGTATTATCTCAAACTCTTTAAGCGCTTTGGCATCCTTGTGCATACGATAATAACTCCACCCAAGCTGATAATGCGCGGTCCTGGCGATCTCCGAATCGCCCTTGTTCCTTATAATGTTTTCAAAAATGGGTATGGCTTCTGTATATCTGTTAGCGTTATATAGCGAAATCGCTTTTTGAAAAACGGCGTTTTCCTTAAGCGGGCTTCCCGGCGCATTTTTCACAACAAAGTCAAAATGGTCTGCTGCTAAATCAAAATTTCCTTTTTTGAAATAAAGAAGCCCAAGCTGATAATGTGCCTTATCCTTGAGACGTGAATTTGGGAAATTACCCAGAAGGTATTGAAAAGACAGAATGCTAGCATCCGTTTTATCTAAGAGTAGAAGCAGCCTTCCCACTTCATACTGGGCATAGTCAGCCCATATGCTCTCCGGGTATTTCTTCAATATGTCGTCGTATGCGGTGATTGTATTTTCGTAACGGTGCATAACCTCGTTTATTTCGGCGATTCTGCACAAAGCTTCCACCGCAAGTTCGGCATCACCCGAAGTCCCGGCAACTTTCCTGAATTCGTCCAGGGCTTCCTCGAACCTATTTTCTTCCCGCAATGCCCACCCAAGGCTGTAGCGAAAATTATCCACAAAATCCCCTGTGGCAAAAAGCTTGAGCGCTTCCTCGTAAACGGAAATAGCGTCCTTAAACCTTTCCTGGGTATAATATATATTCCCTAACCAGTAATAGGCATCGTCGGTCCATTCGCTGTTCTTAAAATCCTCTATGAGTTTATTGTATTCTTTCTCCGCCTTTTCCATATCACCGAGCTTTTCGTAGCATTGCGCCATACCGAACATGCTTCCGGCTATGAGATCCGGCTTATAAAATTTTTCCTTGCACTTCTTGAAAATGTCCAGCGCTTTATCAAAATTTTTCAATTCAAAATATGACATACCCTTTTTGTAAAGGGCCATATTTTTCCAACGGTTATCTTCCGCCATGGAAAGGGATATATCAAAGTTCCTTATGGCGTCGTTAAAATCCCCTAGGTAAAAACTGGCGTCTGCTAACATATAATAAACATCTGCCCGCTTCTCGCTGAGAGGATAGTGTGCCAAAAAACTCTGTAACCTTAGCCTTGCCTTGGCGAACTCCTTTTGTTCGTACAGTATCTCGCATATTTTATATTCCGCCCTTAAAGCGATGTTTCCCAGGGGAAATCTGTAAAGGACATCCTCAAAGGTGTCAAGCGCCATGTTATAATTTTTTAATTCGTAATAGCACCATCCCATAGAGTAATAAGCAAGCGAAAGAAGCGGAGAATCCCCGTATTCATCTATCACTTTCTGGTAATAATCCATGGCGCTATTGAAGTCGCCCGACTTAAAATACACTTCCCCCATCCAGTAAAACGCTTCATCTGCCAAATCGCTTGTCTGCGGATTGTCTATTATCACCTGAAATTCATACAGCGCTTTTTTGTATTCCTTCTGGTTGCTGAAACATTTACCAAGTAATAGATGAACTTCGCCTTTTCGCGCAGAATCCGGATATTTTCTGAGAAAAGATTGCAGTTTGCGTTCTGCCAGGTTATAAAACCCGTCATTGAATGCTTTTCTGGCGAAGACAATTTCGCCATCTTCTTGTTGGGCGTACATTATTGAGGGAAATAAAATGTTACAGGTGGTAATGGCAAGTAAGGATAATATTATTGTATCACGCTTTACCATATATCCTTATATTTAGGGTATTATGTTACCACTTAAAGGGGTTTAAAGCAAGTGTTTTGTTAACTTGTAAATATAGGCGGGTTTACGCAGACTGGGGCCCCATCGGTCCCGCCGCCTTGCTTGCCTTCGGCAAGGGCACGGGGATTTCTGCGGTCGGTTAAAGCCGGGTTTAGCCCGGTGGTTTCATAATACGAAAGAACCCAATGAAGACTAAGGAGAGTGAATAAAATAACTATCTGGCGCTTAAAATCTTTTTTAGAAATTGTCCTGTATAAGATATCTTCTTTCGGGATATTTCTTCCGGGGAACCGGCCGCTACCACCCTGCCTCCGGCATCCCCACCTTCCGGACCCAGATCGATTACATAATCCGCCTGTTTTATTACATCAAGATTGTGCTCTATAACGAGAACAGAATTGCCGGCGTCCACAAGCCTCTGAAGCACACCGAGAAGTTTGTCGATATCGGCGAAATGCAGCCCCGTAGTGGGTTCATCAAGTATATAGAGGGTCTTACCTGTAGAACGTTTCGAGAGCTCGGTAGAAAGTTTTACTCTTTGCGCCTCGCCTCCGGAAAGAGTGGTCGCAGACTGCCCCAGTTTTATATATCCCAAGCCTACGTCATAAAGTGTTTTCAGTTTTGCTGCTAAAGCAGGTATGTTTTCAAAAAGGCCAAGCGCCTCTTTCACGCTCATATCAAGAACGTCGGCTATCGAGTTACCCTTATATCTCACGTCGAGAGTCTGTTCGTTGAACCTTTCACCTTTACAAATCTCGCACGGGACATAAACATCGGGTAGAAAGTGCATTTCTATTTTTTTGATGCCGTCTCCGGCGCAGGCTTCGCACCTGCCACCCTTAACATTAAAACTGAATCTACCGGGCTTGTAGCCACGCATTCTGGATTCAGGCAATTTGGAGAACAAATCCCTTATAGGTCCGAAAACTCCCGTATATGTGGCGGGGTTGCTCCTTGGCGTTCTCCCTATAGGCGACTGGTCTATCACGATTACTTTATCTATAAATTCAACGCCCTCTATCTTTTCGTAAAGCCCGGGTTTTTCTTTGGCCTTATAGAGTTTCTTGGCCAATGCCCTGTACAAGATCTCGTCGATAAGCGTACTTTTACCGGAACCGGATAGCCCGGTTACTGCCGTAAATACGCCAAGGGGTATTCCCACGTCTATATTTTTAAGATTGTGTTCTCTGGCCCCTATAATTTTAAGCATTTTCCGTTTACGATAATCCCGTCTTTCCGAAGGTATTTTTATTCTAAGCTCGCCGTTGAGGTATCTGCCGGTAAGCGACCTTTTATCGTTCGTTATGTCCCGAACGGAGCCGCATTTCACGATTTCTCCCCCCTGTTCCCCTGCGCCGGGTCCCAGGTCTATTAAATAATCGGCCTTACGTATTGTGGCCTCATCATGCTCCACCACTATAAGTGTATTGCCTAAATCCCGCAGCGCAGTAAGCGTATCGAGGAGTTTCGAATTATCCCGCTGGTGCAGTCCAATGCTTGGTTCATCCAGAATATAAAGAACTCCTACAAGGCCTGCCCCTATCTGCGTCGCCAGGCGTATCCTTTGCGCTTCCCCGCCCGAAAGCGTGCTGCTTCGCCTGTCCAGCGTGAGATAATCAAGGCCTACATTTTTCATAAAAGTAAGTCTTGAGATTATCTCTTTAAGCGCCTGGTGAGCGATCAATTTTTCGGTTTGGGTGAGTTCAAGGCCCAGGAAAAAGTCTTTCGCCTCCTTTACTGATAATTCCGTGACGTCTATTATGTTCTTGCCGGCTATCGTTACCGCAAGCGACTCCGGTTTGAGCCTCTTTCCGTTACAGGCCGGGCATGGTAAAACCGACATGTATTTGTTGATTTCGGTTTTGATATACTCCGATTCTGTTTCACGGAATCTGCGCTCAAGATTAGGTATTACACCCTCGAAATACCCTCCCCTTTCCTCGTCTCCGTATAATACTACTTTTCGTATGTCTTTCGGCAGCTTATTATATTGCGTGTGCACGTCAAAGTCATAGTCTCTTGCCAGGCCTCTCAAATATCTCCTAAAATAAAGAATAAGGCCCTTGCCCCCTTTTCTCCAGGGCTCTATGCATTCGATAAGGGGCCTTGTTTTATCGGGAATTATAAGCTCGGGGTCTATCTCCATCTTGTTACCCAGCCCGCTGCATAGATGGCATGCGCCGTAAGGACTATTAAATGAAAAAGCTCTCGGGGCGAGCTCATCAAAGCTTAATCCGCACCTCAGGCAGGCATTCTTTTCGCTGAAGAGAATATCGTGCCCTTT
>JAFGLX010000120.1 GCA_016927795.1 Candidatus Omnitrophota bacterium | reverse complement strand
TTACAGATTTGTGGCATACAAATGGCTTTGGGCGCAGATTAAATGGAAAATACCGGAAGATTACGGTTTTGCGGATGATTACCTCGGCTGGATACAATGCCGCATTGCGATAAGGGCCATAGCCGCGCTTTGCTCGCAAAAAGGCATAGGACAACCCGTACTTGTTATTTTTCCGTATTTTTCTCCCGGCAAATGGAACACCGATAACTACCCCCTCACGGAAGTATACAAGAAAGTAAAAAAAGCGGCCCGCAAAGCCGGCATGCATGTTTTGGACCTGACGCCTATATTTCTATCCGCAGACAGGGATTTGAAGGAGTTCTGGGCGCTCCCGCTGGATTTTCATCCTAACGAAGAAGCTCATTTGATAGCGGCTGCTTCGATCGAGAACTTCCTTATCAAAAACAGGATTCTGGATAGCCGTATAAATGGAAAGGACTTTTAGCGGTTAAGCGGCAAAAATGCCGTCTATGTCTTAAAATCCGTACGCCACCGCGCACCATTACCTTTAAATAAAGCATAGCGTATAACACCGTAGAGAATTTGCTTTATCTTTAAAAGGTTCTACGTTACAATATGAACATATAGGTAAAAATATGTTCAACATCGTTGTATAGCGAAGATATAAATATAATATTTAGATAATTCATCCAGGCTGGCCGTTCAAAAACATATATTTTGAAAGGTTATAATGGATTATAAAAAATCCATGAAAAACGCTCTTTTGAAGTCGCTCCTTCTGGCCTTGTTTATGACGGCAGTCTCTTTTTCTTGCCATAACCCCGCCGGCATGAAAGACAGAAGCGATGCGGTGTATTATGTCAACATGGCCGAAGGGCATTCGGGAAAAGCGCTTTTTCCTTACTCTAAAAGGGTGCTTTACCCGTGGATCGTCGGACGGTTTTCAGCGTTATTGGGGGTTGAGAGGTCTTTTTTATTTACGGGAACGCTCGCATATTCCATTTTTATTTTTATCACGATGTTTATCATGGGATATTACCTCAAGGTTCCGTTCGTTATCGGTGCCGGATTATTTGTCATGCCCTGGCTATTTAACCTTTACGGACTTTTGTATGTACCCACCGTTTTTTTTCTTTCATTAAGCAGTCTGTATTTCCTTCTGCTTTATTCGGAAAAATATATAGCAAGCCTGGCGGTACTCGCGCTTTTATTGTTTACCCGCGACGAATCGATTCTTATAGCATTCGGATTTATTTTAATAATGACATGGCGCGCCGTGAAGTATAAAGATAAACGATTATTCTCATACGCCGCGATAGCTGTTACCGCTTTCTTGGTAATAGCGAGTGCTTGCGTTCTTGGCTACAAGACCGGCCATAACAGGAACCTCCACTATCTGCCTAATGTCTTGTACCTTATTTTTAAAATACCGTTTTACGGCCTGCGTAACTTTTTCGGAATAAAGCTCTGGGTAAGCTCATACCAGAACCTTCCCGGTTACGTTCATGCTCCTCTTTTGGCGTTTAACGCTCCGCATTGGCTCGAAAGTTTGTCTCGCATCGGAAGTCTCGGAATCTATGAATTCGACCCGTCGGTTTCAAGAGATTTCTTTTTGGTATTGCTTTCTACATTCGGCACAACGCCAACTATTATCTTTTATATTCTTAAAAAAAGGTATATAATAAGAAATATGCCTCTTTCTTTTTACGCGGCGTTTATATACGGAATTTTGGCTTTATTTATAATGCCCTTTGTAAGCGCAAGCCTATTTAGTATTTATGCCACCTCGTGGCCTTTGTGCCTTTTTGTCGCGCCTGTTTTACTAAACAGGTTATTTAAAGAGGATAAAAAAACATTTTTCACGGCTTTAGCACTTTTTATCATCTCCGGCTGGTTGCCCGTATCGGCATATTATATTAATGTTCCACCGGGCGCGCTGCTCGTAGCGGAAATAGCGTTACACGTATATACATGGCTTATATTGTCGAAACATATACAACCGGCAGGCGCGCGGCTATATGCATATACAATTTAAGCCATTCTTTATTACAACAGAAAAGAAAGCGTAAAAATGAAATTTGTGATATCAGTAACAATCTGGTTGATAGGCGGAATTCTTACAATAGCGCTTTTTTTCGTAGTTTTGCTCGTAACCGTAATTCTTCTGCCGTTTGACAAAAAAAGGAAATTCAGTCACGCCCAATGCTTCTGGTGGGCAAATATAATTATTTTTATAAATCCGTACTGGAAGCTTAAAATAAGGGGCCTTGATAACATAGACTCACGCAAGGCATATGTTATAGTGGCGAATCATCAGAGCCTGGCGGATATAATCATACTTTATAAAACACATATGCAGTTTAAATGGGTGGCTAAAGAGAGCCTCTTTAAGGTGCCTTTTATAGGGTGGAATCTTTCGCTTATAAAGCATATAAAACTTTTACGCGGGAACTTCGGGAGCATAAAAAAGGTATACAGGGACGCTATACAGTGGCTTAGAAGAGATGTCTCTGTGCTATTCTTTCCCGAAGGTACGCGTAGCGATTCAGACGAATTGAACAAATTTCAGAACGGCGCGTTCAAAATAGCCATAAAGGAGAAGAAACCCATTCTTCCTATCCAGATAGTGGGCACAAGAGAAGTTATCGCAAAGGGCAGCTGGTTTTTTAACCCGAACGTATCGGGGGGCTTAACCGTGTTGCCCCCTATAGATACAACAGGCCTGAAAATAAGTGATTTTGCCAGATTGAGAGACACGGTATACGGTAAGTTTAAAGCTGTCCAGAGTTGATGCGCACTGCCCGGCAACGGGCGCATTAACACGTATGATAAACCGCATTTTTACCCCGTTCAATCTCTTGTCCGCTAATCTCACCTTTGGGATGAGAGATTGAACTGGGTTTACCCGCAGCATTTAACATTGCGCTTTCTTTTTTAATCTTCCCGGCTTATCGAATTTCCCTGCTACCACCTTAGGTGACGAACCCGGGGCTCCACAAAGCATAAAAAACCTTGACAAAATGACACTACTATGGTATCATTTAAAAGAAGGTCCAAAAAGAAAGGCGGATGGAAACATATGGCTAAAAGAAAAATAATAAATATCGATCATGAAAAGTGCAACGGTTGCGGCCGCTGCATACCGGATTGCCCTGAAGGCGCCCTTCGGATTATAGACGGAAAGGCCCGTCTTGTAAGTGACCTTTTCTGCGATGGGCTGGGTGCGTGCCTGGGGGCCTGTTCGGAGGGAGCGATTACGGTTTGCGAGCGCGAAGCCGAGCCTTATGACGAAAAAAAGGTAATGGCTAACATAGTCAAGCAGGGTATTAACGTAATCATGGCACATCTCGGGCACCTTAAAAAACACGGGGAAAACAAATATTTGGATGAAGCGTTGGGCTTTTTGAAGGCCAATAACATAAAGATACCGGATTTAAAGAGCAACCCGGGCG
>JAFGLX010000119.1 GCA_016927795.1 Candidatus Omnitrophota bacterium | reverse complement strand
TAAATTATTAAATGGGGCGTATAATTAAGGCAAATAATAGATTAGAGGGTTTTATAAATGACCATAAACAAGGAACAACGAAAAAATAAAATATTGGAAGCTATCATTACGATTCACATAGACACTGCCCTTCCGGTAGGCTCCAAACAGGTATCGAAGCTGCTTGACCTGTCAAGCGCCACTATAAGAAACTTCATGTACGAACTGGAAAGGGAAGGTTATATCAAACAGCCCTATACTTCCGCCGGCAGAATTCCCACAGACCATGGCTATAGAAGATATGTGGACAGCATATTATCTTTCCACAATATATCCCGGGAAGACATTGTGCGCAAGGCCGCGCAGTATATCGCCAAGAAGAAATTTTTTGAGGAAGTAATAGAGGCAATATCGTGTGCTATTTCAAGGCTGACAAATTACACAGGGCTTGCGCTGTCCCCCAATAACAGGTTATATTTCGACGGTACTTACCACATGCTGGAGCAGCCCGAGTTTAAACATATGGGTGCGGCTTGTGATTTTTTGAGGGCGATGGAGGAAAGGGAAGAGATTTTGCATATAATGAGCAGCAACCTATCGGTAAAAAGGGCCACGATTATCCGAATAGGGCGGGAGAACCTGTTTAAAGAGCTTAAAGAATGCACGATTATAACCTCTGCCTATAGGTTCAAAAACCGCGTTTCGGGCAACATAGGTCTTATAGGCCCCATGCGGATGCGATATAAAGAAGTTGTGCCCATAGTTGAGGACATAGCGAGCCTTACAAGCAGACTACTGGAGGATATATCGTTATGACAGGCGAAAAGCATACCCACAACAAAAAGCATAATGGCGACAAGAACGGACCCGGAGATAAATCAGGTTTATGGGGGAAAAAGGCTCCTGAAGCGGGAGAAAATAACAAGGCAAGCAGCCAGGAAGTAGACTATAAGGACAAATGGTTGAGGGCGCTTGCTGATTATGAAAACCTGAAAAAACGCACGGATAGAGAGAGAATAGAGACCATAAAGTTCTCGAACCACCTTCTTATCATCGAGCTTTTCCCGATAATGGATAGTTTTGACAGCGCCATAAAATCGATGGAAAACTCAAGCGACAGAGAATCGTTCTTGAAGGGGTTAAAGATGCTTCAAGCCGAGCTTCACAGGATACTGGAGGCAAACGGTTTAAAAAAGATCAAGTCTCTGGGTGAAAAATTCGACCCTAACATGCATCAGGCAGAGGAAGAGATTTACACGGATAAATTCGCCGCCGGAACCATAGCCGAGGAAATAAGGAGCGGTTACTTATTAAACGATAAACTCTTGCGACCGGCGCTGGTTAAGGTATCTAAGGGTAAAATGGAGCCCGGACTTACCGAACAAAGTGAAGGTAAGTCCGACGGATGAATTTGACCCCGCCCTTTTGGGAAATGGTAAAAATACAAACTTTTATATGATATCCAAAAGGGCGGGGTTCAATTCGACAGCACAAGGTAGAAAATCATAGAAAATGGATTTATGAAAATCAAAGATTTTTATAAATCCAGGTCTTATTGAAAAAGGAGGAACAAAAGATGGCTAAAGTAATAGGAATAGATTTGGGAACCTCAAATTCAGCAGCCGCTTTTATGGACAAGGACAGGCCCGTAATTATCCCTAGTGCGGAGGGAGCAGGGATAGCAAGCGGTAAAGCATTCCCTTCATACGTTGCCTTTACCAAAGATGGGCAAAAACTTGTGGGCGAACCGGCCCGCAGGCAGGCTTCCATAAACCCGGAAGGCACCATAATGGCTGCCAAACGGAAAATGGGAGCAGATTACAAATTCAAAGCGCACGGCAAGGAATACACGCCCCAGCAGATATCCGCTTTCATACTGCAGAAAATAAAACAGGACGCAGAAAGCTATCTCGGGGATAGCGTAAACGAGGTAGTCATAACGTGTCCGGCCTATTTTGACGACAACCAGCGGACCGCGACAAGAGACGCCGGAGAGATAGCCGGGCTTAAGGTTCTCCGGATTATAAATGAACCGACGGCTGCTTGCCTTGCGTACGGCCTCAATAAAGTCGGCAAGGAACTCAAAATAATGGTTTTTGATTTCGGGGGAGGCACACTTGACGTTACCATAATGGAGATGTGGGCCGAGGGAGGTTTTAAGGTACTGTCCACAAGCGGCGATACGCAGCTCGGCGGCACGGATATGGACAACGTACTTATAAATTACATCGCTGATGAATTCAAAAAGGAAAGCGGAGTGGACGTAAGAAAAGACAAAATGGCTATGCAGAGGCTAAGAGAAGCCGCGGAAAAAGCGAAGGTCGAGCTCTCAAGCTCAATAACAACCGACATAAACCTTCCCTACATCACCGCAGACCAGACCGGCCCCAAGCATCTTACCATATCCATAAACCGCGCGAAGCTGGAAGAGCTTATTGCGCCTATAATAGGAAAGTGTGAGCATCCTATGGAACAGGCGATCAAAGATGCCAAACTGGGGAAGAAGGACATAGATAAGATAATTATGGTGGGAGGCCCGACACGCATGCCCATCGTGCAGAAATTAGTGGAAGATTTTGTAGGGAAAAAGATCGAGAGGGGTATAGACCCTATGGAATGCGTGGCAATGGGCGCCGCCATACAGGGCGCGATAATAAAGGGCGACACAAAAGACGTACTGCTCCTGGACGTTACACCGCTCTCGCTCGGTATAGAGACGCTGGGAGGCGTATTTACAAAACTTATCGAGCGCAACACGACTATCCCCACTAAAAAGGGCCAGGTTTTTTCTACAGCGGCAGATAACCAGCCTGCCGTTACCGTAAGGGTTTTACAGGGTGAACGCCAGATGGCAAATGACAACACGGAACTCGGGAGATTTGACCTTGTAGGTATACCGCCTGCGCCGAGGGGCGTCCCGCAGATAGAGGTTACATTTGATATAGACCAAAACGGCATAGTGCATGTACATGCCAAGGACCTTGGTACAGGCAAGGAACAGTCCATAAGAATAACCGCCCCGAAAAAACTGTCGAAAGAGGAAATAGACGAAATGGTTAAACAGGCGGAGAAATTTTCCGAGGAGGACAAGAAGAAAAAGGAAGAGGTTGAAACAGTAAACCAGGCGGACACCCTTGTTTACAGCGTGGAGAAATCGTTGAAAGAATACGGTAACAAGCTGTCCGACAAAGAGAAAGAAGAGATAGAAAAGAAGCTTAAGGACGCGAAAGATGCGATAGCATCTAAGGACGTATCCAGGATAAAAACCGCGACAGAGGAACTCACAAAGGCCTCTCACAAGCTTGCGGAAGAAGTCTACCGGGAGGCTCAGAAAAAGCAAGCAGAATCCCAGAAATCCGCAGGCGGAAAGGGCGCGAAAGGGGACAAGGGGAATGCGGACACAGGAGACCCGAGCGCGAAAGGCGGGGAAAGCGGGACCAAGGACAACGTCGTAGACGCCGACTACAAGGTAGAAGACGAGGAGAAATAAAGGCAAGAAACAAGGTTATTTATGGACAAAAGGGACTATTACGAAGTGCTTGGCGTGAACAAAGACGCCACAGCCGAAGAAATAAAGCGCGCTTACAGAAAACTCGCTGTGCAGAGTCATCCGGACAAGCACCAGGGTGATAAGGTGGCCGAGGAGAAATTTAAAGAAATCTCCGAAGCCTACGAGGTCTTAAGCGACCCTGACAAGCGCGCCACTTACGACCGGTTCGGACACGAGGGGTTAAAGGGTGCCTTCGGAAGGAGCGGGTTTACGTGGCAGGATTTTACGCATTTCGGGGATTTCGAGGATATATTCGGAGGCCTTGGAGATTTTTTCAGAAGTTTCGGGATAGAGCCGGATATTTTCGGCGGCAGTTGGGGAAGGTCACGTACCAGCGGCCCGCGTAAAGGCAGGGATATACAATATGAATTGGAAATTGAGTTTACCGAAGCCGCGCTGGGAACGGAAAAAACTATAGAAGTTTCCAGGTACGATGTATGCGACGTATGCAAGGGTAGCGGAGCCAAACCGGGCACAAAAGACTCGATATGCTCCGCATGCAAAGGCAGAGGTCAGGTAAGCACCGTAAGCGGGTTTTTCAGCATATCGCGGACATGCGGTGAATGCGGAGGATCGGGCCGCGTGATAACTACACCCTGCAAGAGCTGTGGTGGCAGGGGCAAGTCAAAAGCAAGTAAGAAGATTAAGGTAAAGGTTCCAGCAGGCGCGGATAACGGCGTCAGGCTAAGGATGTCGCACGAGGGGGATTGCGGTGACAAGGGCGGGCCGAGAGGAGACTTATACGTAATAATATACGTGAAAGAGCATAAAATTTTCAAACGACACGAGAGGGACATCTACTGTGAAGCGAAGATAAATTTTACGGAAGCCGTTTTCGGGGCGGAAATAGAAGTTCCGACTTTATACGGCAATGTCAGGATGAAGCTGCCTGCCGGAACCCAAAGCGGCAAAATTTTCAGGCTGCGCGGAAAGGGGATACCGAATATTTTTTCCGGGTCTTCCGCCCGCGGCGACCAGCTTGTCAGGGTGCAGGTGGATATTCCGCAGAAACTCACCGAGGAGCAGAAAAAGATTTTGAAGGAATTCGCCCGTACGTTAGAAAAAGGCTCTTCTTCGAAAGGTTTCATAGATAAGGTTAAGAAAGCGTTTAAATAGAGCACTGGCGTTCTGGCGCTCCTTGTTAAATATAAGAGGTAACAAATCATGCCGACATACGAATACGAATGCGGAAAATGCGGTAATATTTTTGAAATATTTCAAAATATCACGGCAAAGCCCGTGAAAACCTGCCCCAAGTGCAAAGGCAGGGTAAAGCGGCTGATAGGAAAGGGCGCAGGAATTATTTTTAAGGGACACGGGTTTTACGCTACCGATTACAAAAAAGGTAAAAATCCGGATTCCGTTAAGTGTGATTCCGGCAAAAAGGGGGAGGGCTGCAAGTCGTGCCCTATGGCCGGCAAAGAATAAATAAAAAAAGCCCCCCACAGGCTTTCCCTTGCGCAATTTATGCCCGTAGACATGAAAACAGTAATGAGCAAAAAAGAAAGGATACTGCGTTATTGGCTTATTTTTTTTCTATACATGGCTTCCATTTTTTGTTTATCGGCCATTCCGGGCAATGATTTTCCAAGCGTGAAATTCGCTTACGCCGATTCGATAGCACATTTTTTTGAATACACTATTTTCGGAATATTATGTTTCAGGGCGATAAAAATATCGTATCCGGAACTTTACCCCAGAGGGATTGTTTTTTGCGTCATACTTTTTTCGGTTGTCTTTGCCCTTTCCGATGAGTTTCACCAGTATTTTGTGCCGGAAAGGTTATTCCAGATAAAAGACCTCGTAAGCGACGCTTTCGGCTCTATTTTCGGTATGGCACTTTACGGTAAGATAAAAGGTGATTTATGGCGGAGATAAAACCATTCACGGGTATTTTATATAACAAGGATAAAGTACGCGCGAAAAACGTGGTTACGCCTCCGTATGACGTCATATCCTCATCAATGCAGAAGGAATTTTATCGACGTAGCCCTTACAACGTAATACGGCTTATATTGGGGAAGAAGAAAAAAAGTGATACGAGAAGAAATAACAGCTACACACGGGCCAAACTATTTTTGAACAACTGGATTCGCGGAAAAATTCTTCTCCGCGACCGCACCCCATCCATCTATATTTACCGGCAGGACTATTCGCATACGGGCAGAAAAAGAACGCGGATCGGATTTATCGCCCTTATGAAAATAGAAAAACCCGATAAGAGCGGCATACTTCCGCACGAATATACCTTAGCCGGGCCAAAGAAGGACAGGTTAATGCTCATAAAGAGTACAAAGGCAAACCTTTCGCCCATATTCAGCCTTTTCGAGGACACGTCCGACGAAGTAAATGGTGTATTAAAAAATTTCACAAAATCGAATAAACCCGTTTTATCGCTCGAGGAGGGCCGCGTTACGCACACTCTGTGGAGAATGGGCCACATGCCTTCAATAAGAAAAATAGAAAAGCTTATGAAGAAAAAAAAGGTGTTTATAGCAGACGGACACCACCGCTATGAGGTCGCGCTGATCTACAGGGATACGGTAAGGCAGAGGCGCACGAGCCTCGCGAAAAACGCGGATTACGTAATGATGTATTTCTCGAATTTAAGCGACGAGAAAAATCTTACGATACTCGCCACCCACCGCGTCGTAAAATGTATTGAGGGTTACCGCGGCGGCATGCTGCCGGTAGAATTCAGAAACTATTTTGAGATAAGAAAGATAAGCCGCATGGAAAAGTGCATAGAATTACTCGATTCGACGCCGCGCGCGAGATTCGCCTTCGCCTTTTACGCCGGAGAGAAAAAACTCTATCTTCTGACGCTCAAAAAAAAGTATCGCCCCGAGAGGTTCGTGGATTCGCAAAAACATATTTTTTTAAAAAAACTCGACGTGACAATTCTGCACGATTTTGTCATAAGGAAAATATTATGTGTAAAAAATCCGGAAAATAATATAAAATATATAAGGAACGAACATGATGCGGTTTCCCTGGTGGATAAGGGAGATTACCAGGCCGCCTTTTTCCTGCGGCCTACAAGGGTCGCCGACATGAAGAATATAGCGGAACAGGGTGAAATGAT
>JAFGLX010000118.1 GCA_016927795.1 Candidatus Omnitrophota bacterium | reverse complement strand
TGAAATCGAGGGCAAGGCCTTGGAGGTTGGGACATGAGCATAATCGCCGATGCTTTGAAGAAGGCGCAGGAGTCGTCAAAAAAACCAGTAGCCCAAATGATTATGAAAAGCGTTGGGAAAGCTGAAGAGGCACACCCCGGTGAAAAACCTCGCCCAGTCAGGTTACGCCTGATTGCGCTTTTTTTTGTTGCGATGCTTGCATTCTGCTCAGCGGCCCTTGTGTTTTATAATTTACGACTTGAAAAACTTGATTCCGGCAAAGCAAGCTCCACTCAAGACCATGCCGCAATTGGCGCAGCAGATATTTCGCGCGCAGAGACCATTGCAGAGAAAGACGCATCTTCCGGCCCCGCCGCTTTAGTCTCCCCGGAAAAAGATACACCTGTAAACGAGGTTGCCGAATTGCCTAAACCCCGCCTTGCCGACATAAACGAACTTGTGAAGCTAAACGGCATCATGTACACTACGAAAAGGCCGCTTGCGGTCATAAATGGTGCTGTCTGGGGCGAAGGCGAGGCAATCGGTGATTATAGGATAAAAGAAATCAAAAACGATTTCGTGAAACTGGTGTCGGGCGACAGGGAATTTATTCTGAGGTTAACGCGCTGAG
This sequence comes from Candidatus Omnitrophota bacterium, assembly GCA_016927795.1. Classification (GTDB taxonomy): domain Bacteria; phylum Omnitrophota; class Gorgyraeia; order JABMRN01; family RBG-13-46-9; genus JAFGLX01. The sequence goes on along the minus strand of JAFGLX010000118.1, from coordinate 7,631 downwards.
GACTTTTCTCGCCTTCTGTGGAATTCGTATCGGCTTGCCTTTTTGGTCGGTAAAAACATGTACCGTCTCTGCCGTGGCTATCAAAGTATCTTTTCGAAATATCACATAAGAGAACGCGAGACTCGTATTCCCTACGTCTTTTATGGATGTTTCGATAGCAAGCAACTCGTCGTATGTTGACGGCGATTTATATGCGCATGAGGCCTTTGTCACCATCAACCTTATCCCTTCGCTTTCCAGATCCGCATAGGGCATACCCAAATTGCGGAAAAACTCCGTTCGGGCAACCTCAAGCCACGTAAAATATTTGCCGTAGTACACGACACCCATTCTGTCCGTCTCATCGTATCTTACGCGCACTTCGGTCTTTTGTGTTTTCATATTCCGGGCGTATCTATAGTTTCAAAGCGAATTTGTGCACGTGAAATCCGCCCATCTCAATGCTTTCCAATTCTTCAAACCCCATCTTTTTGCAGAGGTACATGGCCTGTTTCATTCTATCCGTCGCCCTGAATAGTATTTCCTCATACTTATTTATACCGCAGAATTTGATTGCGTTTTTGAGAAGTTCCGTGCCAAAACCGCGCCGGCGGTAATTTTCGTCTACAAAAAGCCGTCTTAAAAGAGCGCTTTTTTCCGTTTCTTTTTTAACACCGACGGTGCCGACTATCTTATTGTCCTTCTCTGCGACAAAGAAAGCGTTACCCTTGCCGGAATAAGTGCCGGATATGTCGTTTATATCCGTATCCTGATATGCGGACCTGTCGAAAGGATACTCCTTCTCCAGTATCGACAATATGAGATTTCGCACTCCAACGCTATCCTCGGACTTATATTCCCTTACCTTCATCCCAGTCTCCTTTTTATTTTCAGCCGTTTAGCACTTTTATAATAATTTTTCTAGTTCGCGGCCCGTCGAACTCGCAGAGGTAAATACCCTGCCAGGTACCAAGCCGTAGGGAGCCGTTTTCCACGGGTATCGTCAGGCTATTCCCGAAGAGACTCGCCTTGACGTGGGCCGGTGAGTTTCCCTCGGCATGCAAATAGCCGCCGCTATCAGGGACTACATTCTTCAGCGCATTTATAATGTCGGACCGTACGCTGCTGTCAGCATTCTCGTTAATCGTAAGGGCTGCGGTGGTGTGAGGTACAAATATTATGCATACCCCGCTTTTTACGCGCAAGCCCGTTACCGCTTTTTCAACCTCGGACGTTACATCGATAAAGGCGTTTTTCCCTTTTGTTGATATGGCAAGCTCTTCTATCACAACAAAATTTTCTCTATAACCTCTTTTATTAAAACATCCGATATCCCGTCAACTATTTTTACCTTGCCGATTTTCTCGGGCAGGATAAACCGGTTTTCGCCATAAATAAATTTCTTATCGTACGAAAGCGCGTCTATGATCGCTTTTAACCGAAGGCCTTTTATCTTTCCGCGCGGTGCTACACGCTGCACAAGAGCAGAGATCCTCGTGCAGTCGGATTCCCTGAGAATTCCCAGCCTAAGCGCGATAAGACTTGAAGCTATCATGCCGAGGGCGACAGCATGTCCGTGCGTTACCGATTTCGCGTAGCGGGACGCGGCCTCTACGGCATGGCCAATTGTATGGCCGAAGTTAAGAATCGCCCGGGCATCTTTGATGTCAAACTCGTCTTTAGCCACAACCTTCGCCTTTATAAAGCAGGATTTAAAAATTATGTACTCAAGTATTTTTTTGTTTAAGCGCAGAATTTCCTTTACATTTTTTTCCAAAAACAGAAAAAGTTCCATGTCTTTTATAATACCGTATTTAACTACCTCTACGAGACCGTTCCGTATCTCTTTTTCGGGGAGCGTCCGCAGAAATGCGAGGTCGCACAGGACCATTTTGGGCTGGTAGAAGTTGCCGACTATGTTTTTCGCCTCCTGTATGTCAATGGCAACCTTTCCCCCGATAGCCGAATCTACCTGCCCAAGCAGTGTCGTCGGTATTTGCACATACGGCACGCCGCGCTTGTAGGCGCTGGCCACAAAACCCGCCAGGTCCCCCACGACGCCTCCGCCGAAAGCGAATATAAGGGGTTTTGCCTTTTTCGCGAAACCGGAAAGCACCTTTATTGTTTTTATGTATACGGGAAAAGATTTGGCCGTTTCAGAGTCCGGGATTTCGTGAAAAAGAATTTTTTCTCCGATTCTATTAAGAAGTTTTTGCAGCTTCGGGCCGTGCAATACCCTTATTCGTTTATTTGTTATTACGAATATCGGGGGAGGCGGGCTATTTAATTTTAGCAAAAAAGGCAGTCGGTTTATTACATGCGTACCTATGCAGATATTGTAGCTTCGTTCGCCAAGGTTGACTTTTACGATTTTCATTTATGTTTTTTTGAGCCTCTCCTCGAATGCTTTTAATTCATATTTTATAGTCTCGGGAAGTTTATTTTTGAATTGTTTTAAAAATTCTTTTTGCGTCTTTAGCTCTGCCAGCCACGCCTTCCTGTCTATATAAAAAAGTTTACCCAATTTATCTGTTGACAAATCAAGGCCGTCCATATCCATGTCCGCAATGCGAGGTATGTAGCCTATCGGGGTTTTTAAGGCTTCTACGCTTCCGGCGGCTCGGTCCAAAATCCAGTTCAATATTCGCAGATTTTCGCCGTAACCGGGCCACAGATATTCTCCGGAATCATCCTTTCTGAACCAGTTAACGAAGAATATTTTCGGAGGTTTGGACATCTTTTTACCCATTTCCAGCCAGTGTCTGAAGTATTCCGACATATCGTATCCACAAAAAGGCAGCATAGCCATGGGGTCTATTCTCACCTGTCCCTGCTTTCCGTATTGCGCGGCGGTTCGCTCGGATGCCATAGTTGCCCCGAGGTATACGCCGTGTTGCCAGTTGAACGACTCGTAGACAAGAGGCGTCAGGCTTGCCCTGCGGCTGCCGAAGATTATTGCAGATACGTGTACGCCGTGATGATGCTCCAAACGGAAGGAGGCCGACGGACATTGCGATATCGGAGCCGTAAACCGGCTGTTCGGATGAGCACCTTTAACTATATTTCCGTCGTCGTCTATTAGGCCGGGGTACCAGGTCCTACCCATCCAGTCGGTTCCTTTCGGAGGAGCCGGACCCTCACCATCTTCCCACCATACGGTTTTGTCCGGTTTTAATAAAACGTTTGTATATATGGAATTTTTCTGCATGGTTGCCATTGCGTTGGGGTTGGTTTTGGAATTGGTGCCGGGCAGAACACCGAAAAACCCGGTTTCCGGATTTATCGCCCACAGCGCACCGTCCGAATCTATTCTCATCCAGGCAATATCGTCTCCGACAGTCCAGATTCGGTAACCTTTTTTCTTTAGGCTTTTGGGCGGCACAAGCATGGCGAGGTTAGTTTTGCCGCACGCGCTGGGAAAAGCCCCCGTGATATATTCTATACGGCCGTTCGGTTTTTCCACCCCCAATATTAACATATGCTCGGCCAGCCAACCTTCCTTGCGCCCTATGAAACTCGCGATTCGAAGCGAGAGGCACTTTTTCCCCAGAAGAACGTTTCCGCCATAGCCGGAACCAACACTCCATATGGTGTTGTCTTCCGGAAAATGCAGAATAAGGCGTTTTTTTAAGTCAAGATCCGCCTTGCCGTGCAGGCATTTCGTGAATTCACCGTCTGTGCCCAGATGCTCCAAAACCTCCTTGCCGACCTTTGTCATTATAAGCATGTTAAGGACTACATATATGCTGTCGGTTAGCTCGACGCCGGCCTTGCTGAAAGGGGAACCGACAGGCCCCATGGAAAAAGGTATTACGTACATCGTGCGGTTTTTCATTGAGTTTTTGAAAATGGCGGCAGCTTTTCTGTATGCGGTGCGTGGCGACATCCAGTTGTTTGTCGGGCCCGCGTCGTGTTTTTTTCTGGTACAGATATAGGTTAGACTCTCGGTGCGCGCCACGTCGTTAGGGGCCGTGCGGTGATAAAAGCACCCCGGCAATTTTTTCTGGTTTAACCGTATGATTTCACCTGCTGAGGAGGCTTCTTTTTCAAGTTTTCGTTTCTGCGCCGTGCCCCCGTCAATTATGACTATTTTACGCGGTTGGCACATGGCACACATCCGGTTTATCCAACGCTCAAGCTTTTTATGTTTTAAACTTACTTTTTGAACCATGATATGCAATAGCTACCTTTAACCATAAATAATAATGGCGTTTTACTTTCTTTGCACCCCATCCTTATATCCTTCTGCATAACCCTGCTTATATCCGTTCTGGTATCCGTCGCCATAACCTTCGGAGTACGCGTCATTGGAGTTCATTGAAGATACAGTATCGGCTTTCTCTACGTGCTCTCCGCTTATGGAATCCAAGAGTGCCCCCCCCACGAGGTTTATGCCTGCGCCGGCAAGAGCACCTTTCCACACATCCCTACCCTTGGCTCCAGAAGCCAGGCCGCCTACCGCTCCGGAACCCGCGCCCAGCAAACCCTCTTTTATAAGGTCGCTCGAGTCTTTTTCTTCTGCATAAGAGGAGATGTGCGCCGCAAGCGCAAAAAGCAGCACAATTCCACATGTAAGTATGCATTTCATATTGCGCTCCCTTTTTGATTAAATCCCCACCCAGCAAGTCATAAACGCACTTTGTTGGCTTGCGGGGTGGGGATTTAATCCGTTTGATAGGTAATAAAACCTACAAAGTCAGCAATCCTGTAGATATAAACGGAATACTCGTATTATCGTATCATGCCCCTTCTTCTTGCAAGCTCTTCTTTGTTACCGCGCAGGGAATAAGTCTTTGCGACGTCGGATGTGCTGTTCCAGTTATCCATACCCTCTTTTACTTTTTGGAACATGCTGTTCGAAGGCGCGGACATCGGTCCGTTTTTACCGATAGAACAAACATCATCCTTTACGTTCTGAAAAACTGACTCCATAGGCTTCGCCGTTTTCGCCTGCTCCATTCTAGCTTTACCTATATCGGAAATCATGTCTGAGGCGGATTGAAATATATTTTTGTTTGCCTGGGCCGTTCCCCCCGCAAAGGCCGGTGCCGAACTTGTAAGAAGAGCAGAAATGATGGCTAGAATCAGAATTTTTCTCATATGTCACCCCCTCCCTTTACTTTTGTATATTATAGCATGATTTTCATGAAAATTCAATTTCTGCAGGAAAAAATATCACGATCGTTTTGCCCGAAAAGGCAGCCCTATATCCTTTACGATTATCCTGCCCGAAAAAAAAGGTCCATCTTTCCGGAAAAAGCCTGTTTTTGCGAAACCGAACGCGATGGTTTTCCGCGCCTTGACACAGGCCCCACGCGCTATTCCGCTTGTGGCATCAAGGCCGCTCGGCACGTCAAGCGAGAATACCGGCTTGCGGGTGTGGTTTAAAAAAGATATCACCTCGCCTATGTGCTCGGGCAAGTCACCCTTGAATCCTATGCCGAATATGGCGTCTACTATAAAATCGCACCGAAAGCCCGTTTTAAGCCTTTCCACATCCGATTTTGTGATTATTCCCTTTACGGGAATGCCCATTTTATTTAGTATATCAAGGTTTATAAGCGGATCCGTGTTTTTGACATCCTGGTACCTGGCTAACAGGAAAACCTCTGTCTCTATCCCGCTAAGCGCCAGATAGCGCGCGCATACGAAACCGTCCCCTCCGTTATTACCCTTGCCGCAAAACACAGATGCCTTGCTGCCCTTGCGGTAAAATTTTTTTATTTCCCGGGCAGCCGCACCCCCTGCGTTTTCCATAAGGACTACGGATGGGATGCCGTATACCTCTTGCGCCGCCATGTCAAGTTGCTTCATCCTTTTTGAGGTTACGGTTTTCATTGCGGAAGGCCGCTATCACTGCACGCGGTAACAGCGCGAAATTGTCCGTGTGCACAGCCGCCGGTCATGATACGTAACTTCCGGTTTTGATTTCTTTTTCCGGTACGACTATCGTAAGATTCCCGCCATCCTTGGCAGCCAGAACCATTCCCTCCGACCGAACCCCTCTTATTGTGGCCGGTTCAAGGTTATTTAGAATGACAACTTTTTTATTTATCAGCTCTTCTTTTTTGTAATACTGTTTTACGCCGGCGACAAGGGTTTTTTTCTGGTCACCCGTGTCCACCTTAAGCACGTACAGCTTATCGGCATCCGGATGGTCTTCACAGACCAATATAGTTGCTATGCGGATATCCATAGCCTTAAAGGCCTCGAACGTTATCATTTTTTATACCTCCGTTAAAACGTGCATGAGAAGGCTATTTTTTCTTTTCTTCTTTTTTTGCGGCGGCCTCTTTTACCGGCGGTTTTGCCGCTCCGGCGGCCGAAGGCGTTCCTTCTGCCGGCTGTGCGGCTTGAGCCTCGGCGGCTCCCGCTTCCTGCGGCGCCGCTTTTTCCTTCTTTATTTTGAATTTAAGGATTTTTAGCTTCGGAAGACCGAACACCGGATCGCCGTCTTTCCATTTTTCCTTCTCTTCCAGTGCTTTTACTCTTTCGTAGCGCTTGAGAACCGATCTGTGGCGTTTGTTCTTTTCTTTTGATCGCAAACTCGGATGTTGTGACATTTTTACCGTACCCCCTTCCTTATAAAGCAGTCTTTAAATTCCGTCTTAAATTTTTGCATGGCGGCCTTGGCCTCTTCCATATTTTTATAGTTGCCGGCGCACAACTGGTGCCATTTTCCGGACGTTAGTATGAATGTTTTTATGCCGTTATTTGCAAGTCTTCTCTCTTCCCGCTCGGCGATGTCGCGTTTTCTGTAGGAGATGAGTTGTATTGCGTACATCGCTTCTTTTGGTTCCCGACCGACGGAAACGTCGGTTTTCTCTTCTTTGGGCGCCGGTTCGCTTACGGAAGCCTGCGCGGGGACGGCTGCGTCGGATTCATGCCCTATTTCTATCGTTCCGAGTTGTATTTTAGCGGCGCCGACCTCGACTTTTGGCGAAGATTTACTTTTAGCGTATGAGGCGGTCGCCAACCGCTTGCCGCGCTCTACGCCAAGAGCGAACGAAACTATAGCGCACATTATGACTACGATAACTGCGAATATAATATTCTCAAAGGGCAGATAGGCATAGGGTTTGCGTCTTTGCGCAATCTTGTCCGCTATTTTCTCAAGCTTACCCTTCTCTTTTGTAAATTCCTCAAAAAATTCTTCCTGATGGTCTGTCGGCATGTATGTTTACCCCCAGCATATTGAATCAAAGGCACAATTAGGACATTTTCGAACGTCCCTTTCCGGAAGCTTATCGAAAAGTAACTTATTAATATTCTCCCAGGCCTTGCCTATAACCTCTTCCAGTTCCCCAACCATATCCTGGGTAATCTTTATCTTTTTATCTATGAAATCGCCTTTTGTCAAGTTATATTTTTTGGTCGTATTGACGGCCGGCTCCAAAAATACAAGAACACCATGACTTACGCTGTATCTTGCCGGCTCATGGATATCGTTTTCATACAGTATCTTGTAGGCCACAAGTTGCCTGAGATAATCGTCGCACTCCTCGCTCGCCAGGTCGCATGATGTGTTTTCGAGGTTCTTTATATGCTTATCGGGCTTGCCCGTTTTGTAATCAATTACCCTTATCAGGCCTTTTTCCCTGTTCTCAAATTCCACCTTGTCGTATTTGCCCGAAAACGTAATTCCGCCCTTC
>JAFGLX010000117.1 GCA_016927795.1 Candidatus Omnitrophota bacterium | reverse complement strand
CCTGCCATCATGCCGCAACCGGCTTATTTTTACGTTGAGTTTGAAAAAACCCGAAAACAATAAAGGACTAAAATGATAAAACCGCCTATTCCGCATTGCCTTGTGCTTTCACCGGGTGATAATGTAGGTGTCATTATAAACGCCATGGGGGAAAAGGGCAAAACCATTGCAATAAAAGGCGGGTTTCGGGGGAATCTGGTTTTAAGAAAAGATATTCCCGCGGGTCACAAGGTAGCCTTAAATAAAATCGGTAAAAATTCACCGGTTATAAAAGGAGGAGAGTCTATAGGCCTTGCCAAAAAGACTATCTCGCCCGGCGAACACGTGCATATACATAATGTCACCTGCGAAGGCGCTATCAAGTGCGCGCGTTCAAAAGCCCGGACGGGTACGGCGAAAAATCCACGTTTAGCCGGCAGGAGTTACTCGCGCTTTTTTAAAGGCTTTATCCGAAAGGACGGGCGTGCGGGAACAAGGAATTATATCGTAGTGCTTTCCAGCGTCAATTGCTCGGCCTCAGTGGCGGAAGGGATTGCCGCGCATTTCAGAAAAAAGGACACCTCGGGAAAAGGGATAGATGCGGTTATACCCGTTACGCACGATTACGGCTGCGCCCAGCCGGCCGGGAGTGCGGAAACCGAAGTTTTAAAAAAGACGCTTTCCGGATGGCTCGACCATCCCAATGTCGTGGCGGCTATTTGCGTGGGTCTCGGATGCGAAGTTTTGAGCCCGTCTCTTATCACCGGCAAACTGCGCAAAACCTCCCACAATAAAAAATTCTTGAACAATTTCAGCGTTCAGGATGCCCGCGGTATGCGAAAATCAATAAGCCTTGGCGTTGATATGGTAAAGCGCATAATAAAAGAGCTCCCTCTCTTTAAAAGGCGGAAACTGCCAGTCTCACTTCTTACGCTTGCGTTAAATTGCGGAGGGAGCGATGGCTTTTCGATTTTGACGGCGAATCCGGCCCTGGGGGTGGCGTCTGATATATTAATACGTAATGGGGGTACAAGCGTGCTTGCGGAAATTCCGGAATGTTACGGGGCAGAAAGCATGCTCTTAAAACGCTGCACCAGCCTTAACGACCGGAATAGGCTTAAGAGAATATTTTCTCGATGGGATAACCGTATAAAAAAAGGAAATCTATCAATGAACGACAATATTTCCTCGGGTAACGTGAGCGGCGGACTAAGTAATATACTTGAGAAGAGCCTGGGGGCCGTGTCAAAATGCGGTACTTCGAAAATAAGCCAGGTAGTGGAATGCGCCGAACGCGTTACAAAAAAAGGCCTTGTGGTAATGGATACTCCGGGCTATGATCCCATGTCTATTACAGCTCTTGCGGCGGGAGGCTGTAACCTTGTGGCGTTTACGACAGGCCGCGGCTCTATATATAATTGTCCCATAGCGCCCACGGTAAAGATAGCCAGCAATTCCGGGATTTACAGAAGGCTTAAAGACGACATTGATCTGGATGCCGGTAAAATCTTATCAGGCAATACGGTAGAAGAATCAGGCCGGGAGATATATGAGTTTCTTGTTCGGGTAGCAAGCGGCACAAGGACAAAAGGCGAAGCGTATGAAACAAAAGGGGCTTTCGTGCCTTGGTACAGGGGGGAAGTTCTGTAATAAAATGGAAGAGATTGTCATAGTAGGGGCGGGGGCCATAGGAAGGGGTTTTTTGGAGTGGGTGCTTGATACTGCCTCTTATGAACTTGTTTTCGTAGACAAAAAAAAGGACCTTGTCACGGAGCTTAACAGGAGAAAACAATACAGGACATACCGTACTAAGGCGGGCGTTCTTGAGGAAAAACTGGTTGCCGTAAAAGAGGCCTGCCATATTTCGGAGTTTTCGCCGGAAAAACACAATCGCGCATCAGCCGTTTTTGTAAACGTCGGACCGAGAAACTGCGTTGAAGCGGCAAGTCATCTGAAAGGGATAAAGTGCCCCATAGTTTTATGCGAAAACGAGCCCCAGACAGTAGAGGAGGTAAAATACGCGCTTAACTACGAACGCGTATATTTTGCCGTACCCGATGTCATAACGTCCAACACCGCCTCGCCGGATATATTATCCAGGGATCCGATTTCGGTAATTACCGAAGACGGCGTGCTTTTCGTGGATGAGAAAGCGGGAAATATTAAGGGAAGCATGGTCTTGTGCTCCGGGAAAGAGCTTTCCAAACAGTGGACGGCTAAATTATATCTGCATAACACGCCCCACTGCATAGCCGCTTACGTAGGCGCGCTTATGGGGATGCATTACGTGCACGAGGCGATGAATATAGAAAGGATAAGAGAAATAGTGGTCGGCTCCATGAACGAGATGCTTGATGCGCTGAAACTAAGGTGGGATATACCGCATGAATTTTTGGACTGGTATGCAGACAAGGAGATAAAGAGATTTTCCAATAAATTATTGTACGATCCCGTTTCCAGGGTGGCCAGGGAACCGTTGAGAAAACTTGGTCTCGGCGGCAGGCTTATCGGGGCGGCGCAAATTTGTCTTTCCCAGGGTTTTGTACCCAAAAATATTTTGACAGGCATAGTAAGCGCTCTTCTTTTTGAGAACGAAGAGGACGCCGATTACCACCTTAGATTCATGAGAAAGTCCGTTTCCGAGGACGTTTTGCTGCATTATATACTGGGCCTGCGAGAGGGAGAGGCGCTGGAAATAATAATGAAGGAAAGATTGGCCAAAATAATATCAGAGGTCGAAGATATGATAAAGAACCCGAAGAAGGTTCATGCATGAAGAAAAAATGGATTTCCGAGTCGGAATTGGCTATTCGTGCGGTGTCTAAAGCAGCGAAGTTAATGGAGGAAAAAGGGACGAAATACCTTACTCCCAGAATGAAAAGTTCTCCACGCAGTATATTTACTGATTTGGATGTCCTTATAGAAAAATGCATAACCGAGGTTCTTAAGCCGTCGGGTTATCCCATCATAGGGGAAGAAACATCCAAAGATAAAGGCGCCGATTCAAAAAGCCGCGGACCGGTCTGGTATGTAGACCCGATAGACGGCACGGCAAACATAGTATCCTCGATACCTTTTTATGCTATCTCGGTGGGGCTTTTTTTCGGGT
>JAFGLX010000116.1 GCA_016927795.1 Candidatus Omnitrophota bacterium | reverse complement strand
CTTTTTGGGTCTATTTTCAGAAACTTCTCTATCTTTCTGCTGTAAACGGTGTACCCGAACAAAAACACAAGAGCGCTTACAGATATTATGATTATTGAGTTCATATTAAAATTATTATACTTTTATAATCGGCCATCTTTTTCCCGACTTGAAATCGACGTACGTACTCGCTGCGGCGGAGGGCCGAAGTAAGCGGGTTAACGCTTACCTTTCTTTTATCAAAAGCTCCATTAGTTTATACCCGCTATCAAGCGCAAAACTGCTTGACCTGGAAGCGGATTCCGTAAAAACACACGCCTCGTCAGGTTCAACGCCGTTTCCATAAATAGCGAAAGGTATGGTGTCCGTTGTATGCGTACGTTCGGATATAGGGGTGGCATGGTCAGGCAAGACCATTATCCTTACGTCCGTTCTATTTTTAAACGCTTCCCATATCGTACCAACGACAAATTTATCGAAATTTTCGATAGCTGTTATTTTAGCACGTATATCGCCGTTATGTCCCGCTTCATCCGGCGCTTCCACGTGTACAAAAACAAAATCCTTTTCCTCCAGTGACTTTACCGCATATTCCCCTTTTCCCTTAAAATTAGTGTCGTAATATCCTGTGGCGCCGGGTACGTCTATCACATCCAGGCCCACTATTTTACCGATGCCTTTTATTAAATCAACCGCTGAAATTATCGAACCGTTGACGCCGTACAAATCGCTGAATAACGGCATTGATGGCTTTATCCCCTGGCCCCACAGCCATATCATATTGGCTGGATTTTCACCCAGGTCCACCCGCACCTTGTTAACATCCTGGGTATCCAGAATTTTTTTAGACTTCTCCATAAGCCCCACGAGCGCCTCCCCATCCTTGCCGCGGGGGAGATGCTTCTGTATCGGCTTATCCACTATATCATGCGGCGGGGTGCACTTTATCCTGGCTATTTTAGCGGCTTCCTCACTGGAACCCGTACGCATTACCATAAGATGCCTGTAGCTTATACCGTGATAAAACTTTATATTTTCGCCACCGAGACGTTTGTCAACTTCCTTTATCAGAATCTCGGCCTCTTTGGTGCTTATATGGCCGGCGCTATAATCAAGCATCTTACCGTCTGCCTGCGTAACAAAGTTGCACCTGAACGCCACATCTTCCTTTTTAAGCTCCACTCCTATATTGGCCGCTTCAAGCGGACCTCTCCCCGAGTAATATACCGCAGGATCATAGCCAAGTATTGAGAGATTTGCGACATCGCTGGCAGGTGTCATGCCCTTTGGTATTGTGCTTGCCATCCCCAACTTTCCGTTTTTTACTATCTCATTCATGTAGAATTTTTCGGCAACCTCAAGCGTAGTGCGCCCGTTCAGCTCATCAAGCGGCCTGCCGGCCATGCCATCTCCTACTAAAACTATGTATTTCATGTTTTCTCCTTAAAAGTGAGGAATTCAAAATAAAAAATGTAAAGCGGAAAATAATATATGGTCGGGGCGCGCGGATTCGAACCGCGGACCTCTTGCACCCCAAGCAAGCGCGCTACACCAAACTGCGCCACGCCCCGAAACTATTATGCCAAAAAATTTCTTGCGAATAAAGTTTTCAAAAATCGCTTAAATATGCCTTAAATCTCCGCTTTTCCGGAAAATTGGAGATTTTCTATCAGGACTAAGTCCCATACAATTTTGGCTTATACGTAAAAATGCCAAAATTGTATTGGGGTTGTCCTAATAGAAATTTACCTCGTTTATTCTCTATAAAGTAAATTTCTGTAGGACGGCACGCCCCGTTCCCAAGCCTTCAGGACCGACTTTATTCTCTAAAAAATGTTTAATTCTGTTTTTAAGATACTTTTTCCTCGGCCGCTCTTTAGATATTTTTCTCTATCCATCCCGTCTTCTTTCGCTAAACACATTTCATAGTAAACCGGTTGGAATGGCGCACGGTTCTTTGTTGCAACCTCTGTTTGACTGTTATGTTCCGTTATACGGCGTTGCAAATCGTTGGTATATCCTGTATAAAATTTTCCGTCTTTTAAACTACGCAAAACATACACATAATACACTAAAATCCTATCTCCTTAACAACATCACCGAGTTTCGCTTCCAAAATCCGTGGTTTTTTTACGCTGGCTATTGCCCTATCGGGGTCCTTCAAGCCATGTCCTGTAAGTACGCATACTATTCTTATCGTCCCTCGCCTCTCGTTCTTCGTCCTTCGCCTGAAGTATCCTTCTTTGGATTTCTTCAGAACCCCCGCCACACTTGCAGCGGAAGCCGGCTCAACAAATACGCCTTCCCTGGAAGCCAGCAACTCATACGCCGATAGAATTTCGCTGTCAGAAACAGACTCTATAATGCCCTTGGATTCATCGCGCGCGGCTTCTGCCATTTTCCAGCTTGCCGGGTTACCTATCTTTATAGCGGTCGCTATTGTTTTTGGGTCTTCTACGATATGCCCTTTAACTATCGGGGATGCGCCCTCTGCCTGAAAACCGCACATCTTGGGTAACCTCTTTATTTTGCCGTCCTTTTTGTATTCCTTATACCCCTTCCAGTAAGCGGTTATATTACCCGCATTCCCTACTGGTATCGCATGATAATCCGGCGCGTCTCCCAGAACGTCGGCTATTTCAAAGGCGCCTGTCTTCTGGCCTTCTATGCGATATGGATTTAATGAATTAACCAGCGTTATGGGATATTTTTCGGTTATCCCCCTTACCAATTTCAGGCAATCATCGAAATTACCTTTTATCGCTATCACCTGTGCTCCGTGAATAAGCGCCTGCGCCAGCTTGCCTAGCGCGATAGAGCCCTCCGGTATTAAAACAACGCATTTCATTCCTGCGCGCGCTGCATAGGCGGCAGCGGAAGCCGACGTGTTTCCGGTTGAGGCGCATATTACGGCCTTTGAACCTTCCTCCAATGCTTTTGAAACGGCCACGGTCATGCCTCTGTCTTTAAACGACCCCGTAGGGTTAAGCCCTTCGTATTTGAGATAAACTTCCGCGTTTTCTCCTATCAGGCTCTCTATTGAACCGGCCCTTATAAGCGGGGTACCGCCTTCATTCAGCGATATAGCGGGAGTTTTTTTCGTTACCGGCAAATATTTTTTGTAACGTTCTATTACGCACATAATCATATCTCCATACGTATTTTCACGGATTTCTTTTTTATGAAAGGCATCTTGTCTATTACCGCGAGCGCCTTGTTCATCCACCCCTCATTCGCCTCATGGGTAAGCATTACTATCGGAACGGGCTGTCCTTTTTTTCTTTCTTTTTGTGTAACCGTAGCTATGCTTATTCCGTTCTTCGCCAGTACACCCGATACACCGGCTAAAACACCGGGTTTGTCTATGGCGGAAAATCTGACATAATATCTTGTCGCCAGATTATTCATTCCGCAAATTTTCTTTACTCCGCTATTTGCGCCCATTTGTATGGGGAATAATGGTTTTCTAAGAGATTTTATCATTTTGGATATTTCCACTACGTCGCCTATGACGGAACTGGCTGCCGGCAGGCTGCCGGCGCCTCTACCATAAAAAAGCGTTTCTCCCACCATGTCGCCTTTTACGAATATAGCGTTATTCTCATCTTTCACGCTGGCCAGTATATCCCTTGACGGAATAAGCGTAGGGTGAACCCTTAGTTCCAGTCCATTGCCGGATTTTTTGGCTATTGCCAAAAGTTTGACGGTGTATCCCCAATTCCCGGCATACTGAATGTCCAAAGGGTCGATATCTTCTATGCCTTCAACGTATATATTTTCCGGCTTAACGCTCACGCCGAAACCAAGCAAGGTAAGTATGGCCAGTTTGTGGCGGGAATCAAAACCCATTACATCCAATTTAGGATTTTTCTCAGCGATGCCCCTTTGCCGGGCCTCTCTAAGAGCCTCCGCAAAACTGCAATTATCGTCGGTCATCTTGCTTAGAATAAAGTTTGAAGTACCGTTAAGAATGCCACTTATAAGCTCTATCTCGTTACCGACAAGACTGTTCTGTAACGCACTTATGATAGGAATACCTCCTCCCACGCTTCCTTCAAAGCCTATATTCACCCTGAACCTTGAAGCAGCCGTAAATATTTCCTTTCCGTGTTCGGCAAGAAGGGCTTTATTTGCCGTAACTACGTGTTTACCCGATGTCAATGCTTTTATAATTATTTCCTTGGCCGGATGAATACCGCCAATCAGCTCAATCACAATGTCGATCTTTTTGTCATTTATTACGTCATCGGTGTTTCTTGTGAGAATACCGCCGGGCAGCCTGATACCGGGCCGGCTCTTAATATTTTTATCGGCTATCTTAACGAGGCGGACGGACACCCCTGACCTCTTTTCTATAAGCCTGTGCTTGCCGAGGAGCGTTCTTACGACACCGCTTCCTACGGTGCCAAAACCAACCAGCCCCACGTTGACATTTTTCATATAACCTCCGCTTTAAGAGACCTTGTCATTAACTCTCTAACCGCCTTTTTAGGTTCGGTGCCGCCGTATAAAACTTCATAAATTTTTTGCGTTATAGGCATCTCAACACCCAATTTTTTTGATAAGTCATAGGCAGATTTCGCCGTGGTTACTCCTTCTATCGTCATGTCGGTGCTTGCTAAAATATCTTTCAAATTTTTTCCCTTGGCGATTTCCGCGCCCAGCCAGCGGTTTCTCGAGTGTTGACTCATGCACGTTGTTGCCAGGTCCCCGAGGCCGCTCAAGCCAAAAAACGTATCCTTTTCCGCCCCCAGCTTCGTTCCCAGGCGGATTATTTCCACAAGGCCGCGTGTTAATATAGCGGCTTTGGTGTTAACGCCAAAACCCATCCCATCCGATATTCCGGAGGCAACCGCTATTACATTCTTTAACGCTCCTCCCAACTCAACGCCTGTCATATCCGCGGAAACATATACCCTGAACTCTTCCGTAATAAATATATCCTGTATTTTCCTGGCAAATTCATTATCGGCGGAAGCGGCAACAACCGTTGTCGGAGAATTTCTGGCCACTTCGAAAGATATTGTGGGTCCCGAAAGGACCGCTAACATTTTAGGACCAAGAACCTCCGAAATAACCTCGGACGGCCTTAACAACGTCTCGTTCTCTATCCCCTTGGTCAGCGAAACAACTTCTCTGCCTACCGCCGGTTTAATTCTTCCGAGCGTGCTGCGCAAATACTGCGAAGGTACGGCTATGACTGACATGGCGTTTTTTGATATTTCGCGCGCATCGGAAATAAGCCTTATGCCGCGGGGTATCTCTATGCCGGGAAGGAACTTAGGGTTCAAGCCTTTTTTTCTTAGGACGTCCACATACTCCGGGAAAGCTCCCCAGAGCGTAACATCGTAACCTTTCCTGAACAAAAGAATTGCTATGGTCGTCCCCCACCCACCGTCTCCAAAAACCGCGATTTCCATTTTCATAATAACAAAATATTATCATATGTATAATGTATAGTCAAATAAAATGAATGGAACGCATTGCCTGTACGCCACGTCGCGCCTTGACCGTTCAAAAAACGGACAAAAAAAAGGGGAATGTAAACTTTACATTCCCCCCAAAAGCCCTTTTTGGTTTTTTAAATCCGCGGGCTTTATTTGTCTAAAACTTTTTTCTCAAGCACGCTAAGCTTCTTGTCGATGAGCTGTACCTTAAGAAGAACAAAAACAAATGCAAGAAGATGCGTTACGCTTTTGTAATTTTCCAGATGTAAATCCATTTCTACTCCACCTTGTGCAAACAAATTTTTATAGCGTGCACGAATACCACATCGTACACGCACCTGTCGGAAACCACATAGAAAGAACCTCTTATTTTGCAGATGAGCTTGTCCGTTTTGTCTTTAGAGGAATATTTTCTAAGTATATGGAAAAACTTCTTGTTAAGTTCGGGGTCTTTTTTCCGCCATGAAATCCAGCTGTGCAGCTCCTGCTGGGATTGTATAGCATGGGACGTACGCACAAAATATAGAGACCGTTTTGTTGTGGTCGACACAACGCCATTTTTTTCTACCGTTTCCTCAACCGATATGTCACGTTTTTTGGATGCCGGGGTGATCAGGTTTTTGTAGACTATCTCTCTCATTGCTCACCTTGAATCTTTTTAAAAGTTTTTAATTACTATGAATAAAAAAATGGCCTTTCAACCATAGGTTTACCAGCCGTTTTGCAATTTCACTTTAAGTATACCTGACCATGGATAAATCGTCAAGTGCATCAATGTAACTTTTTTATACCCTAACCAAAAGTCCCCCTCTTTTCGTCGAGATTTGCACCGTACATATACGATTATCGCTCATCGCCTAAACGGAGATAGAGACGGCTTTTGTTTATAAAACGCCCTGTATAAAAACCGGTTTGTGCTCATGGCGGCGGCGTAAATAAAAGCGCTATCGCCTTTCATCTGTTTTATAGGCCTTCTGACACCTACCGTAAAACGGTTGTATTCCAGGAGCGTTCTCCCGTTTTTTGGGTCTTGTATCCTGTAATTGACGGTTAATTTTGCGTAGCTTTTAGGGGATGTGGCGTCTATAAGCAGCAGTTTCCAGCTAAAAAACAGCGGCATCGCGACTCTTTCGAACGCGTATTCATCTATTACAACGTTAACCACGACGTCGGCTTCTTTTTCGCTCGTGACGGGAATGAAATACACGTTTATCCTTTTCTTCAATACATCATTAAAAATGTCCCTGAATTTTGCGGTGCTAACTGCCGGGTTACCGCTCCGGTCCGTTACATCGTCCAGATAAACCTTTATCTGGTCATAATCCTCAAAGCGCTCGTGTAGATTCTTGTCGGCCGCATAAGAGGTAAAAGCGACAATGGCTATTAAAAGGGACAATACTATCGTGCGCATAACGACCCCTTTCCGTATCTTTAGAATAACTTTTTCTCTTCGCCGCGCACAAGACGTGCAATGTTCGCCTTGTGTTTATATACGGCTCCCAAACACAGAATGACCGAGAATATTGCAAAATAGATAGAGACATAAAATATAACGGAAAACACGGGAAGCGACATAGCCGCTAAAATAGAAGCGATAGAAACTATCCGGAAAATAACAAAAACTATCACCCATACAAACGCGACGCATACCAATACTTTCGGCGCCAGGACCGCCAGCACGCCCGCCGTCGTGGCTACTCCCTTTCCGCCTTTGAATTTCAGGAATGCGCTCCATATATGGCCGCTTATGGCCGAAAGCCCGAGAAGCAGTCTGTAGTTTTCGAGCCCTGTAGTTATGCCAATTTTGTTATTAAAAAAAATGTCGGAAAGAAGCAATACAGCTATAACACCCTTTAATATGTCCAGGGCGAGAACAATAATGGCGGGCCATTTGCCCACCACGCGAAAAACGTTAGTAGCCCCTACATTGCCGCTTCCCTCTTTGCGTATATCCACTTTTTTCAGGAACTTCGCGAATATGTAACTTGTCGGTATAGAACCTACCAGGTAAGCCAGTATGAGTGATATGGATAAATTTACCATTTATAACTCCATTGGTTACGGCGGAGATTATTTATCTTGCACCTTCATGACTGGATCTCCGTCTTTTTTTGCCGGACCTGCGGAACTTTTTGTAAGTGAGCTTCACCGGCATGCCTTTTAACGGGAAACTATGACGCAGCCTGTTTTCCATAAAAGCGCTGTGAGACGCTGTTACCGCTTTTGTGCTGTTTACAAGAACGAGAAATTCTTTAGGGTATGGCCGCACCTGCGTAATGGAATAGAATCTGGGGGGCAATTTTCTTGAAGACACCTTAACCCGATCCGGATCTATGCTGTCTAAAAAATCCCGCAATATGTCGCTGTCCAAGAAAATGTCCATGTTTGTCTTCATGGATTTTACCAGGTCAAAAACAGTAAATACGTTACGTCCGCTTTTCGCCGAAACAAAAACGACAGGAAAGTTACGGGCCTGCGGCATGACCCTTGTAATCGCGTTTTTATACCGGGACATCTCCGTATTTTTGACAATATCCCATTTATTTACTACGATAACGCAACCCTTCTCACTCTGCACTATGTAATCAAAAATCTTCATGTCGTCGCTTGTCAATCCCTCCATGCCGTCGATTACAAGAAGCGCTATGTCACAGCGCTCTATGGCGTCTTTTGCGCGCATTACGCTGTATACATCCACAGCCTCCCTCACCTTGCGTTTATGCCTGATGCCGGCGGTATCTATAAGAAGGAATTTCGCCCCGTCTTTTTCAAAATCAACATCCACCGAGTCTCTTGTTGTGCCGGGCTTTTCATGCACTATAACCCTTTCCTCGTCCAGTATCTTGTTGAGGAGCGAGGACTTGCCTACGTTGGGCCGTCCGACAATAGCCACTTTTATGGGGTTTGGGCTGACGGCCTCTCCGCAGGCACATTCAGGAAGTGCCTCTAAAACGGCCGAAAGAAGATTTTCTATGCCCCGGTTATGAAGAGATGAGACTGCAAAAGGTTCGCCCAGGCCAAGGCTGTAGAAATCCAGTATATTTTCCGACCTTTTGTCGTTATCGATTTTATTTACCGCAAGTACTATTTTTTTGCCGGATCTGCGCAGTATTTCTCCCAGTTCGGTATCAAACGGCAGTGCCCCCTCCTCACCGTCACATACGAATAAAAGAACATCTGAAGCAGACACGGCCTTTCGGATCTGGTTTTTGACGAGTACGGATATCCTGTCCTCGCCCCGCATGGTAAACCCGCCTGTATCAGCCAGGAGAAAAGCCCTGCCTTTATAATTTACGGATTTTTCTTTCACGTCTCTTGTGGTGCCTTCCCTCTTCTCGACAACCGCCTCACGCCTGCCCACAATCCTGTTGAAGAGGCTGGATTTGCCTACGTTGGGCCTGCCGACAATGGATACAAGGGCGATTTTCTTACTTTTCATTAAGAAGCTTGCTTCCTTTTATGACATAATCTATGCCGGAGCAAACGGTAAGAACTACCGCTAAATTCCAAAGCACAGTGGATGCGGCAAGTTTCATTAAAATGCTTATTACCGTGAGCATCTGCACGCAGGTGGTGGCTTTACTGATAAGGGTGGGTTTTACTTCAAGGCTGTTTTTTATCAGGAAAATCAAAATCGCGCCTAAAACTATTATAGCGTCCCTGGAGATTACCACTATAGGCACATACAGCGGTATCTTAAGCGCCGGGGTTATCTGGCGGTTAACGCTAAAGCATATAAAAGCGCTCAGGATTATCAGTTTGTCGGCTATGGGGTCCAGGACAGTCCCCAGTTCCGTACGCTGCCCGGTCCGCCTGGCTATATATCCGTCTATCGCGTCGGTAAATGCGGCTATGACAAAGACTATCAATGCCACCGCCCATTTTGAATATAGTATAAAGGCTATAAAAAAGGGGATAAGAAGTATCCTTAAAATAGTGATTCTGTTGGCAAGGTTCATGAGGGCTTTGTTATTTTATTACGCGTATCCGCTTTGGCGGCCAGTGTATAAGAAATACTTTCCCCGCCAGATTTTTCTCCGGCACGAATCCCCAGTAGCGTGAATCCACGGAATTCAGGCTGTTATCGCCCAGGGCAAAATACGAATTCTCCGGAATCTTTACCGATTCGCCGGCTGCGCCGAATTTTCCCCTGTTATAATAGGTTACACCCGCTATCGAAAGCGGTGTTTTAATCAATTTTCCGTTTATCCATACGTGGTTGTCCTTTATCTCAACGCTGTCACCCGGCAGGCCCACAAGGCGTTTTACCAGATATTTTTTCGGCTCTACGGGAGAGCGGAACACTATTATGTCTCCGTGTATCGGCTCTCGCAATTTTGGCAGGCTTATGTTCGTAAAAGGCACCTTTGCGCCATATATAAACTTATTCACAAAAATCCTGTCTCCGGGCATGAAGGTAGGAACCATTGAGGATGTGGGGATTTTGAACGGCTGAACGACAAAAGTCCTTATAAAAAGAGCTATAACCAGAGCGTATAAAATAGGCTTTACCCACTCATCACGCCAATAACGCCAACTCTTGTATTTTGACATGTGACACCTTTCTTGAAGGTCTTTTCAATATTATGAGAGATAATTATATGGTAAATGTCCCCCTTTGTCAAGGTAGACATTTCTGTCCCGATGTCTTTACCCCGTTCCAAATGGCCGAAGCAACGTAAGTTTGTTTCAGCCGCTTGGAACAGGGTTTACATTTCAACATATATGCTGTACCATATTGTTATGAAAAGAGGTACGCCGGCGCTTGTGGCTATCTTTCTTATCGTGAGCGGGTGTGCAAGCGCCGTAAGAATAGAATACCCGCACGCCGGGATGGAGACCGCCCTTCAGGCGGCCCGTCCGGAACCGTCATTTACTGTAGGTGAAAAGGCTACGTTTGTCATCGCCTGGAAAGGCATACCCGTCGGCCGCGCTACTGCCGCTGTCGAGGAACTTACAAAATTTAAGGAGTATAACGTTTATAAAATAGCGGTAACGGCTCGAACCAATGAATTCCTGTCGAAACTTTTCCGGGTAGAAGACAGGTTTACCTCCTATGTGGACCGGGACACGCTTACCAGCAGACACTTCGAGACTATACAAAGAGAAGGAAGATATAAAAAAGATCTCGTGGTGGATTATGATTTTGAGAAAGGGATTGCCTTTTACAAAAATCTGCGAGATAACACAGTAAAAACCTGCCCAATAGAAAAAGACGTGCAGGATCCCGTAAGCGCCGCGTATTATTTCAGGGCCATGCCGCAAAAACTGGGAGACGAGCTGCGAATGGTAGTTAATCTAAACGAGGAAAACTATGAAATAATCGGCTGTATCGAGAAAAAGCGCGTTATTACTATCCCCGTGCTTGGAACATTCGAGGCGTTCTTAATAAAACCATACGTTAAGCTCGGCGGTAAACGACAAAAACGCGCAAAGGCATGGGGTTATGTTTCAGCCGACGAACGCCGGCTCGGGCTATTCGGAGTCATAAAGGTTCTGGAAATACCGTGGGTGGGAGAAATAACCGGAACACTGGAAAAACTTGAGTACATCAAACCCCGCCGTTTGGAAAAAGGGTAAGCCTACCGTGTACTGCTTCACAGTCATTATAAGAACTTCGGAGCAGGCAACAAATAATCAATAACCAAGATACCTGCCGGCCGTGTATTGCTTCATAGTTATGGTAACAATTTTTAACAGGTTAAATCACAATGACCAAATCCCCGCCTTAGACCGCCTTCGGCGGTCATGGCAGGCAGGCGAATGACGAATAAATGTCCAAATCCCAAGTCCCAATTTGGTCATTTCTTCATTGGGATTTCATTTGTCATTGGTGCTTGGGCATTGATCATTTTGGATTTTGGTTGTTTCGTTTGAGTTCTTTCGTATTATTTTGTTACCTAGCCCATGAAGGACTACGCAGCCGGGTGACCGCGTAAAGATTAACATTGATATTCAAAAGTTTTTCCGAGACCTAAATCCACGAAATTCTCCCTAAAAAGCCGCCTCAAAACTTCGCAAGACCGTTCTCCGGTACAGTGACTCGGGCCTATAAGTTTCAAACCCATGTTTTTCATAAAGGAACCTATAATCCTCACAAATAGGACCGGATAGTGTTCGAAATGGAAACCTCCGAAAACCGCGTATACGTCCTTTCCGAACGCGTCCCGCACATGCTTCAAAATCCGGTATATGCCGGGATGCGCACAGCCCGTAATAACCAAAAGGCCTTCTTGTGCGTCTATCGCCAGAACAACTTCCCTGTAAAACAAGGATTTTACCGATATTAAGTTAACGCCGCCGGCCACCTCCGACCTTCCGGCTGCAATAACAACCGACTTGGATAGAGACATGATTCTCTCTTCCGTATTTATATCAACTCCGGCCGGCAGATATACGTCAGCCGCTATTTCGCCGCATTCAAGCAGCCCCAAGAGCCCTCCTATGTGATCATTATGAAAATGCGATATTGCAATCTTATCTATATCTTTACGTTTTACGCCTAGCTTTTTCATATTGCCTAAAAGAATGCCGGCGTCCCCGCCCGTGTCAAAAAGAACTGTATTTCCTTTATGCTCCACAAGCATCGACAAGCCCCATGCGCTTTTGAGGCCTTCGCCGTATCCGGCGTTATTAAATATAACGGTTATTCTTCCCATGCGAAATCAGAATATATTGCCTTTCCCGAGAATTAGATTTGGGTCCAGCGCTTTTTTGATTTCAAACATTTCCCTTATGCCTTTCTCGCCGTAAAGAAGACGCAGAAACTCTTTTTTTGTCTTACCCACACCGTGTTCCGCCGAAACGGTGCCTCCGAGCATTACGGATTTTTTGACAAACTCAAGTTGTAATTTTTTCGCTTTTTCATAACTTTTAGCGTCTGTCGGTAACATGTTTACATGAAGGTGGGCATCGCCTATGTGACCGAAAACAAAATAATGCAGGCCGCTTTCCTCTAAACAGCTTTTGTAAAAAAGGACCATTGTAAGAAGTTTTTCTTCCGGAACGGCAAGGTCGGTGCTAACCTTGGGGAAACCGGATTGCCTCGCCATCTCACTCATCCTCTCCGGGATAAAATGCCGTTTCTCGAGGAACTGGCGCTGCATCGAAGGGTTTGTGGCAACCCATGTGTTATCCATGGAGACGCCTTGCCTTTCAAGGAACGCCTCCCATTTCTCCAGCACCTCAT
Organism: Candidatus Omnitrophota bacterium; assembly: GCA_016927795.1. GTDB lineage: Bacteria > Omnitrophota > Gorgyraeia > JABMRN01 > RBG-13-46-9 > JAFGLX01. The sequence continues at coordinate 2,647 of JAFGLX010000116.1, read as the reverse complement.
CCTCTCCCCGGGTAATTTCCTCCTCAAAAAAAATAGCCGCTTCGGCGCTCTGCGGCACATTGGGATATTTCTTCCCCAGAAGATTGAGGGAATTGTTGTCAAAATACTCTATCGAAAGCGGTCCAAGACCGCGGGCGCAACGCGCAAAATCCCACGCTTTCGGACCGGACGGAAAGAATGTGAAACAGCTGAAAAAACCTTTTGGTTTTTCCACAAGCTCGAGCTCCGCCTCCGTTATAACACCGAGCGTTCCTTCCTGGCCGATAAAAAGGTCTATTATGTCCATATCGTCCTCGGCGTAATATCCCGCGGAGCTCTTGGTATGCGGCATTTTGTACGATGGGAGGTTTAGTCTGTAAGGCCTTCCGTTTGTCTCAAATTCCAGAAGACGTTTCCTGGCCTTGACATCTCCCCTTTTAAGGGAAAGGGCGGTACCGTCCGCCAGAATAACTTTCAGGTTTTTCACGCATTTTCTTGTGGGGCCGTAACGGAATGAGCGCGCGCCTGAAGCGTTGGTGGCTATGGTTCCCCCGAGAAACGCCGTGCCTTCGGTAGGGTCATAAGTATAAAATAAACCTTTCTCCAGGCACGCCGCTTTAAGGCAATCTACCGTAACGGCCGCTTCTACCCGGGCCCAGCCGGAAGCGCCATTTTTTTTTATCTCTTTTATTGCGCTTAGCTTTTCGGTAGATAAAACCATCCCGCCGAAAGGTATTCTGCCGCCGGCCTGCCCTGTGCCGCCGCCCGATATGGTTACCGGTATTTTTTTGGAATTAGCTTCTTTTAGCGCTGCGGACATTTCGCCTTCATCGCGCGGAATGATCACACCTTCAGCATGCCCGCCTGGCAAATTGGAGGAATCTTCCAGATAGGATTGGATAATCGAAGGTTCTTTTTTTATAAGCATTTACCGGACAAACAGATGGACCGGGGTTATCCGATTCCCATGAGTACAATTGAGCCTATTATAATAAGGAGTACGCCGCCTGCCCTATATACATTATCGCCGGATTTTATCATCCATTCTTTTGCTTTTTGAAGTTTCTTCGGATAGGCTATCGCGGCTATGCCCTTGGCTATGGCCAGCAGTCCCAATATAAAAACCAGTATAGCATGCCGGTCATACGGAGAAGCCAAGATAAGCAATAGGCCGATCGTGATCGGAATCGGGCTTAGTTTTTTCACGTCGCTTGTCTCGATAAGCTTTGTGAAAATCTTTTTTCTGGCTATTTTTGTGGCAAACACGGAAAGTACGCCAACGATAACCCACAATATCCCTATGAGATATAAAAACAGTTTCCCCATAAATACCTCCGTTTTTTGGCAAATAGTATTGTATCATTATAACCTGAATGATTACAACAAAAAAATAGTTATATGTATGATCTGGATCGTTTAATTGCAGTTTTATAAGGGATTACTGCGATTATTGCTCATAATATGCGCAACATAGATTACGGAGAGAGGAGCCTTTGAAAGGCTCCCTCCCCGCAGGGGATTTTGACTTAATAAGTAATCACTGTAATCTATTTTTAATCACTGTAATCATTGTAAAAAAGGTTATAATGTGACAAAAAAATACCCGGAATAAATACTATTATAAATATCCCGGGTATTGCGAATAGCGGATTATCTCTGCTTTACATATTCGAGAACTTTTTCATTTCCCGCGTCGCTCCATATTTTTCGGAAACCCATAAGGCCTGCGGTCTTTAACGGCGCCGGGCAGGCGCTGAAATTCTTAAATATGGGCGCGTGGACCGGAGGGTTTTTTACCAGTGACAACGCCAGAAGTCCCATCGCTGATGTCAATAATACAAAAAATGCGCTCCATCTTATCAAACGCGAGAAAATATGAGAAGTGAGTGGTTTTGTATGGCATTTCATTTCGATACCGCTTTCCAGATTGCCTCTTAGAAACTCGCCGGCCACATCCATGGCCTCGTGCTCATTTTCGGCATCTGAAACTATTTCTATGATCGTCCTGAATTTCATATCTCACTTTTTAAATACTTAAAACTCATATATAACTTTTTTGTGCTTTAATGTAAATATTTTAGCAGATTGAAAGTTGCATGTCAAGATACAAAACTAGATTTTTTGATTACTAACAACTATGGCTTACCCGATTTTTGATATGGCGGGACTACTCTGATAATATGCGGACTAACTGATTGTGAATTTTTGAGTTTGACGAAAGAAGTTCTTTACCATAAAGGTTAAATTTTTTGCCGTTAAGCGCGCTTACCCTGCCTTGCGCTTCTTTCAGGATAACGACTCCGGCGGCCGTATCCCAGGGGTTTAAATTCAATTCCCAGAAACCGTCAAACCGGCCGCAAGCTACGTAGCATAAATCAAGCGCGGCTGAACCGGCCCGCCTTATCGCTTGTGAGGCTTTAAGCAATTTAATAAAATTATTTATATTTTTATTTCTTGCCTGTTTTAAATTATAGGCAAATCCGGTCGCAAGAAGCGCTTTTTTGACGCTTGTCACCTCCGATACATATATTCGTTTCCTGTTGAGGAATGCCCCCTTGCCGGATTCTGCGTGAAACAGCTCCCCCTTCTCGGGGTCATATACTACACCTATAATAAGGTCATTTCTGTATTCCAAGCCTATGGAAACGCAAAAAAACGGGAATTTATG